>NZ_JBQIOP010000068.1:0-15143 GCF_056822245.1 Petralouisia sp.
CTGCCTTATTTGTCTGGGATTTTTTTGCGTTGATTTTATTCTATGGAATATATATTTTTATTCCATGGAATACATATCGCATTTATTCAGCAAAAATGAAAGGGAGAGATGAAAGTGAAGAGAAATGTTTGGATATTAAATCATTATGCAGCAGATATGATGCTCCAAAAAGCCGGCAGGCATTATTGGATGGCAAAAGAGTTATTAAATCGAGGATACCGTCCGGTTATTTTTTGCGCAAATGCGATACATAATTCAGATCAGGTGATAGAAATAGATGGAGACTATACGGTGAAAAAACAGGAAGGAATTATTTTTGTCATCGTAAAGACCCATCCTTATGTGGGGAACGGAATCAGCCGTATCCGTAATATGGCGGAATTCTATTGGAACGTGAAAAAGGTTATGAGGAAGTGTTGGCGGGCCGGGAAAAGACCGGATGTTATATTGGCCTCCCATGTACATCCATTGACCTGTAAGGCGGGAATTGAGATGGGAGGAAAATGGAAGGTACCCTGTATTGTGGAAATTCGTGATTTATGGCCGGCAGAGCTGATATCATTGGGCGCTGTAAAAGAAAAGAGTCTGATAACGGCTATGCTGTATTCTCTGGAAAAATATCTGTACCGCAAAGCTGCGGCTGTGGTATTTACCATGGAAGGAGGGGCCAGGTATATTCATGATAAAAAGTGGGATACGGCTCAGGGCGGGCCGATAAATTTAAGAAAAATTCATTATATCAATAACGGAGTGGATCTTAAGGGATTTGAAGAAAATGCGATTCGGTATCCAACGCAGGATGAGGATTTGAGGGATGAAAGGTTTTTTAATTTGGTCTATACCGGTTCTATCCGAAAGGCAAATCAAATTGACGCGCTGCTGGACACCGCAAAAGAATTACAGGATGAACCGGCAATCCGTTTTCTGATTTGGGGAGCAGGCGATTATCTGCCGCAGATTCAAAGGCGAATTCAGGAAGAGAAAATTGCGAATGTAAAATATAAAGGGCTGGTGAAGAGAAAAGAAATACCAGGGATTTTAGTAGAGAGTGATGTCAATATTATGTGCTGGCAGAATATGGATGCGCTGAAATATGGCTGCAGTTACAATAAAATGTTTGAATATCTTGCAGCAGGGAAGCCGATTTTTTCCATGGTGCATACGGGATATAGCATCCTGAAGAAAAACAGCTGCGGATATGAGACAAAGGGAAACACTCCCAAAGAGTTTGGGAGAGACATCAGGGAATTATATCATATGTCCGAGGCGCAGAGAGAGTTATTGGGAGAAAATGCGGTGAAAGCAGTAAAACAGTTTGATTTTAAAGTGCTGACGGGAAAACTGATAAAAATTATAGAAGAGTTGTAAAGTAATTTTTGTGGAGTTTCAGGGAGGAATGAGAATGATACCATTGATGAATTTGACAAGGCAGTATCAGAATTATGAGCGAAAACTGGATGAGGCAGCTCTTCGGGTGCTGCATTCCGGGAGGTATATTCTGGGAGAGGAAGTTGCCTTGTTTGAGAGAGAATTTGCAGCTTATTGCGGTGTGAAATATGCAGTAGGCGTGGGCAATGGAACAGATGCTTTAGTGCTGGCGCTTCTGTCAGCCGGAATCGGAGCAGGAGATGAGGTAATTACCTGCGCCATGAGTTTCATTGCAACGGCGGAGGCAATTGCGATTGTGGGCGCAACACCGGTTTTTGCAGATTGTACAAAAGATACATATGTCATTGATGCAGAAAAAATAGAGTCCAGAATCACAGAAAGGACCAAGGCCATTATTCCGGTGCATTTGTACGGACAATGTGCAGATATGGATAAAATCAAAACAGTGGCAGAAAAATATGGGCTTTGTATCATAGAGGACTGTGCGCAGGCGGCAGGAGCAGAGTACAAAGGAAAACCTGCAGGTTCCATGGGGGATATGGGATGCTTTTCCTTTTTTCCTACAAAAAATCTGGGATGCGCAGGAGATGGCGGCATGATTGTGACAGATAACGAAGAACTGTACCGGCTGTGTCAGGCATACCGTGTGCATGGAAGCGGTGAGAATGGTTTGCTGGCTTATGGGAAAGAAAAGAAGGTTTCGGTGGATTTGGAACATCTGGATTTTGGCGGAAATCTCCCCAAGTACTTTAATTTTGTGGTGGGCTATAATTCCAGGCTTGATGCGCTTCAGGCGTCATTGCTGCGGACAAAGCTGCCGTATTTAGATGAATGGAATGCAAAAAGACGTGAAATTGCGTTATATTATCATAACAATATATCGAATTCCAAGGTGAAGAAACCTGTCTGCGGATCAGAAGGAAACCATATTTATTATGTATATGTAGTAGAAGTGAAAGACAGAGAGAAATTCCGCAGTTATATGAAAGAGCATGGAATTGCCACAGGGGTGTATTTTCCCGTTCCGCTGCATCTGCAAAAAGTCTTTCAAGAACTGGGATATCAGACAGGAGATATGCCAAATGCAGAACATTTAGCAGAGCATGGAACAGCGATTCCGCTTTTTCCGGAATTGAAAGATCATGAAATGAAAAAGGTTGCGGATATTGTAAATGCATGGGAGGGATAAGATGAACAAGAATGTACGAATACATCCTTCCGCATGTGTAAGCGAAAAATCCCAGGTGGGAGCGGGTACTAGCGTCTGGCAGAACTGCAATATTATGGAAGGCGCTACCATTGGAGAAAACTGTAATCTGGGCGCCAATGTATTTATTGAAAATGGCGTGGTGATAGGCAATCAGGTAAAAATTAAAAACAATATTGCCATTTATTCCGGGGTTGTCTGTGAAGATGATGTGTTCCTTGGGACAAACTGTGTGTTTACGAATGTGATAAATCCAAGGAGTTTTATCAGCAGAAAGTCCGAATTTAAACCTACCATTATTAAAAAAGGCGCAACGATCGGGGCAAATGCAACCATTATATGCGGTCATACTATCGGGAGTTATGCTCTGGTAGGAGCAGGCGCAGTGGTGACAAAAGATGTGCCGGACTATGGACTGATGCTGGGAAATCCGGCAAAACTGACGGGATATGTCTGCAAATGCGGGACAACCATGAATGCTTTGGATAAGAAACTGATATGTCCTTTATGTGGGAATCAATATCAGTTAAATGAGACAGGGATTGAAATTATAAGGGAGGTTTAGGAAAAGTGAGATATGCATTAATTGGCTGCGGAAGGATATCGGCAAACCATATCAAAGCCGCATTGAACAATCATCTGGAAATTGCGGCGGTAAGTGATATCAAAGAAGAGCATATGGAAGAATTACTGGAAAAATATAATCTTCAGGAAGAAATATCCATTAAACGGTACACAGATTATCAGAAAATGCTGGAGGAAGTGAAACCGGAGCTTGTCAGCATTGCCACGAAGAGCGGAATTCATGCAGAAATTGCCCTGAACTGTATAGAAGCCGGAGTTCATGTAATCATTGAGAAGCCCATGGCAATGAATATCCAGGATGCAGATGCGATTATCCGACGCTCCTGTGAGAAAAACGTGAAAGTAGCGGTATGTCATCAGAATCGTTTTAACATTGCGGTGCAGGAGATGCGCCACGCATTGGAACAGGGGAGATTTGGAAAACTTTCTCATGGGTCTGTTCATGTGAGGTGGAATCGGAACCAGAATTATTATACACAGGCGGCCTGGCGGGGAACCTGGGAACAGGATGGCGGAGCCCTGATGAATCAGTGCATTCATGGGATAGATTTGCTTTGCTGGATGATGGGAGGCGAAGTGGAGGAAGTGTACGGAGCCACCAGGCAGCGGTTTCATTATTATCTGGAAGCGGAAGATGTAGGAATGGCAGTGCTGAAGTTTAAGAACGGTGCGGTAGCAACTGTGGAAGGAACCACCAATGTGTATCCGAAGAATCTGGAGGAGACGTTGTATTTATTTGGTGAAAACGGAACTGTAAAATTAGGCGGAACCTCTACGAATAATATTGAAGTCTGGGATTTTGCAGATGAGACAGAAAAAGATCATCAGAAGCAGGGATTGACGGAAGAGACCAGTAATGTGTATGGGAATGGGCATTCCAGTCTGTTTGCAGATATGGTTCAGGCAATCGAAGAGAACAGAGAGCCTTATGTAGACGCGAAGGCCGGCAGAAATGCGTTGGAAGTGATACTGGCCATTTATAAAAGCCAGAGAGAAGACGTGCCGGTAAGACTGCCGCTGAAGGATTTTGCAAGCACAGATATGAAAGGGGAATTTTATAAGTGAAAAAAATATTGGTTCTTGTTCAAAATTATCCGAACCATGACGGCGGTGCGTTATTAAGATATGTGCATGTCAGAAACAAGTACTATATTCAGCATGGAATAGAAGTTACAGTACTCAGTTTTGATACAAAAACGGATTATGTTATAGATGGCATAAAAGTTATTTCAGAAGAAACATATAGAAAGATAAATGAGAAATATGACATTGCAGTATCGCATGCCGCTAATGTAAGAAATCATTATCGTTTTTTAAAAAAGTACGGCACTCGTTTTGAACGTATGATATTTTTCTTTCATGGACATGAGGTTATGAAGATCAATGAAGTGTACCCGAAGCCTTATGAATATATGAAAAAGGAGAACTGGCTGAGGATTCAGGCGCAAAATGGCTACGATAAATTAAAGCTGTTGTTATGGCATAATTTTTATCAGAAAGTTGCCTGCAAATCTGATTTTATTTTTGTGAGTAACTGGCTTCATAATCAATTTCAGAGGTATGTAAAACTTACAGATGTAGATTTACAAGGACATGTGCATATCATCAATAATAGCGTTGGCAAGGTATTTGAGGAAAATTCATATAGGTTTGATGGAAATAAAGAATACGATTTTATTACAATACGAAACGATATGGACGGTTCTAAATATTGCGTAGATCTGGTTGATAATTTGGCACAGAAATATTCGGAATATCGATTCCTGATCATTGGCCGCGGCAAATTTTATAAAGTACACAAGGTTCCGGAAAATGTTGTGTGGATTGACAGATTTTTAAGTCATGAAGAAATTATGAAATATATTGACATGAGCCGGTGTGGACTTTTGCTTACGAGAGAAGATACACAGGGAGTTATGACTTGTGAATTAGCGGAATACGGCATACCGGTTATTACATCGGACATAGATGTCTGCCGGGAGATTTGCGGTGATTTAAATAATGTCAGCAGAATTAAAAACGATGTGGAACAAGTGGATTTGAAGAAGATATATGAAACTCTGATAAGTGGAATGCCGTACGAAAAACAGGGCAAATTCAGTTATCGGAATACGGTTAACCTTGAGGAAAAAATTATAATTTCCCGGAGTTGATAAAACGATATCATTTAGAAAAAGAATAATGCTTGGAGGTACAGGTTGGATTTATTATTATTTGATCTATTTACAATATTGCTCATTGTCATAGATATGAGAAATTATGATAAACAAATAACGCCGCTGACAATTATCGGAGGAGTTTATACGTGTCTGATTAATTTGAACAATCTTGTCATCAGCAATGTTTATTCTTTCATACCGGTCAATGCCCATGCATTATGGATTATATTCAGTTTTTTTCTCTTGATTTTTGCCGTGGATTTTACGGGTGGTTACTTGTATAGAAGATCCCGTCATTGCAGTTCTTCTTTTTCCATTAGATTCATAAATTACAGGAGCGTAATGCTGCTGTTTCTCACTGGGGCGGCGGCGTATGGAATGCAGTTTTTGTTATTGTACAGAACCTATGGCCTTGAGATCAAGGGTAAGGGCGGCGGCATATTAGGGCGCTTGACGCCGTTTGCATTTATCGTTGGTCCAGTAGCATTGGATCTGGCTGTAAAGTCTGGCAAAAAATTGAGAATATTGTTTACATTGTTCTTGAACGTGGCGGTTTTTGGCATCAGCGTCGCTTTTGGCGGCAAGTATGTGATATTTATCAATTTAACATATTTTTTGCTTTATTTTGTTATGAAACGGGATAGAAAAGCGGATCTTATGAGCATGCTGAAAATTATTCTGCCATTGATAGGCGCCGCGGTAGGTACGTTTGTGACTCTTTATTATGTAATTCCAGCAGTAACGGGACAGTATCGGTCAACTATGGATTTTGCGATAAAGCATATGTTTCACTATCTGCTGGGATCTGTGACGGCAAACAATTATGCGATGTCTCACATGGGAGAGGGAGATGTTTTGATACCGTTTACTGTAATCATAAATATAGGGAAAGCCCTTGTTGGAACTACGGATTATATTAATCCAATTTATCCGTTTATCTTTCAGGTGGACAACTTGGCAAAAACAAACGTTGCTGGTTTTTTTGGAGAAACAGCCTATAATCTGGGGTTAGCCGGGGCATATGTTTATGCAGCGGTGATTTTTGGCATAATCAATTATTTTTATTACCAGTATAGAAAAAATAATAAGTTCTATCTGAGCTGCTGTTACTCGACAGCAATAATAGCTTTTCTGTTTTTTTGTAACTTTTATTCAGTATCCGGCGTTTTCCTGCCGTTGCTGCTGGCTGTTTTTTTAGATGTTTTTTCATTGTGCAGAGTGGGAAAATACCATATTTAACAGGGAGAGGTCATGAGCTCGCAAGTTGGTTTGAATCAAATTAAAAAAAATGTCGGGTTATCAGTCAGTGCACAGGTAATTTCGTTAGCAGTCAGTTTTATTATGAATTTGATTTTGCCCAAATTTATCAGTGAGTATCAATATGCCTTATGGCAGACATATTTGCTGTATATCGGGTATGTTGGGATATTGCATTTTGGTCTGTTGGACGGAATTGTTCTGAGATATTCGCAATACGATTATGATGAATTGGATAAGCCAAAGATACGTTCGCAGTTTCAATGTTTGTTGGCAATGACGAGCGCATTTTGCCTGATTGCTTTTTTTTGCGCCAGTATATTTTGTCAGGCAGAAATGAAACTGGTATTTTATATGACAGCGATTGGTATTGTTGTGAGAACAATATTTACATATACATCTTATTCTTTTCAGATTACCAATCGCATTAAACAGTACGCCGGAATGGTTATTGGATACCGGGTATTTTACGGCTTAGGGGCAATTCTAATGCTGCTTCTGGGATGTGATGATTTTTATTTTTTCTGTATGGTAGATCTTTGCAGTGATGTGTTTGGAATACTGTTTGCGTCACGCAATAATAAGGGAATGTATTTTGGACGTTCTTTGCAAATCAAAGATGCGTTCGAAGAGGCCAGGAAGAATATTTCTGCCGGTATTATGTTGATGGCGTCTAATTGGAGTTCTTTTTTGCTGACAGGGAGCGCCAGAATGATGATTCAGTGGCATTGGGACAAAATTACCTTTGGGAAAGTTTCTTTTGCCTTCAGCATTACAAATCTATTTTTAACATTTGTAACGGCAATCAGTGTTGTTTTATTTCCTTCTTTAAAGAGAATGGATGAAGGAAATTTGCCGAAGCTGTATAAAAAAATCAGGGATGCAATGAATCCGATAATGATAGCAATATTGGTTTTCTATTATCCAGGATGTTGGATTTTAAGGAAGTGGCTGCCGGGATACAATAATAGTTTATCATATTTAGGGGTATTATTGCCGATGATCATTTTTTCATCAAAAATCAGCCTGTTAACAAATAATTATTTGAAGACTTTGAGAAAAGAAAAGCAAATGCTTATTATTAATTTGATTTCTGTTGGAACTGCTATTTGTCTGTTTATTTTCAGCGCCTATGTTGCCGATAGTCTAAAGATGCTGTTGATATTTATTGTCGGCGCAATTATGCTGTGCTCCATTTTATCGGAAGCGATTGTTATGAAAACATTAAATATATTTAATGTAAAAAGTTTTATAGGTGAAATTGTAATGACAGTTGTTTTTATATTTTCAACGATGGTTCCGTCTCAGATTATGGGAATGTGGATTTACAGTATGGCAGTAGGTGTATTTTTATTTTTGAACAGAAAGAGTATCCAATCGGTTCTTGCTAGATGAATACTAATGGAATAATGGAACAATTTATACAGAATTTATGAGTAAGGAAAGTGAGATTTATGAATGATTTGGCAATAATACTATTAAATTATAACGGCTCCAGGGATACGATTGAGTGCATACAGTCTTTGGATGAATCTGAAACTAACTTCACATACCATGTATACATTATGGATAACAATTCTAAAAGCTCGGAACGGGATATTTTAGAGGAATATGTGAGGAGCAGGCATGATTTCAAGATCTGCAGCAGCCTTGCATTTGAAGAAAAAAAGCTGAGGGGAAATTTACTTATTTTATCTGATGACAACGCAGGATTTGCATGCGGGAATAATAAGGTTATTCGGGAGATTTATAAAGAATATTCGTTTATTTCGCTGTTGAATAATGACACTGTGGTAAAGGCCGATTTTATTGAACAGATGATTGAACTGTTGAATAAGGACAAAAACGTTGGTTTTGCAAGCTGTAGAATCAACAATTATTATGATCGCAGTTTGTTGTGGAACTGCGGCGGCGTTCTTAGGCCATGGGGATTAAGAAAGTATTATTCAGAAAAAGATCTGGAGAAGATGCCGGATATTATTTCCGCTGAATTCATCACGGGGTGCGCGTTATTTGTAAGGCCTGCAGTGATAGAAAAATTTGGAGTACTATCAGAGGATTTTTTTCATGGTGAAGAAGATTTCAATTTCTGCTGGAGAATGAAGAAAAATCATGTGATAGGTAAATGTATCAATAAAACGCTGGTTTATCATAAAGTGGGAGCCACCAGTAAAAGGGAGAGGGGACAGTTGGGAAAAGTTGCAGGATATTATGTATACCGTATGGTAGATATGAAGCAATTCTATCCTAAAATTGTATGGCATGCGTGGAAAGTTACGCTGACACAGATTCTTAAAATACGATGGAAAAGAGCCGGATATTCCAAAGATGATATTAGAAAGATGTTGGATCTTCTCAAACGTGCGTCAGAATTAAAATCGCTAAATCGTGAAGATACCCTGAAGATTTGGAATTTGACCTATTAAATGGATAGATGATACGCTTTGGTGAATTGAAGACAGAATAGGAGGTAACTATGAACCGCATATATGTAAGGATGAGTGGAAGGCTTGGAAATCAATTATTCAGATATGCTGCCGTAAGATATGTTCAGGAAACGCAAGGAGGCAGTCTTTATTTAGATTTTTCGCCAGTCTATAAAGAAGCGAGAGAGAAACCAGAAGAATTAGGTTTTGAAAATTCTTTAAAGTACTTTAATATAAAGGAGCATCAATTAGGCTCTGCTACCGTATTGGATTTAGATAAAGGAAATTTTGTTCAAAAGATCAAATTCGTTATTTCGATGATGATACTCCGATCGGGGGGGGGGAAGTGGATTATTTAATTGGCTCAATAAACGGAACTCTAAAAGCGGATTGTACATAACAATCGGAGGCCCGGCATACTGTGCAATTCAAAAGTCTTCTGCAAAGGACAAGTTTGTTTATGGTCGGTTTGAAGATGTAAGATATTTTGATAAGATTCGCAATCAGCTATTGGATGAAATTCAGCCGGTAGAGGCAGAGTTAATTGAAAATAAGTTCTTATATGACGTTTTAAAATCTGATGCTGAGACGGTTTGTATTTCTATACGCCGCGGTGATTATATATCGAATGCGGAGGTTGAAAAAAAGCTTAATATTTGCAGCAAAGAGTATTTTGAAAAGGCGGTTAACTGTATCAAAGAAAAGGTGAAAAATCCGGTATTCGTAGTATTTTCTGATGATGTCGAATGGTGCAGAAATAATATAGATTTTATCGGCAAGAACAGCTGTTATTTTGAATCAGGAAAAGATGCCGTGTGGGAGAAGTTGAGGATGATGTATATGTGCAAACATTTTATCATTTCTAATTCCACTTTCTCCTGGTGGGCGCAGTATTTATCAAGAAATGAAGATAAGATTGTAGTTTCTCCGAAATACTGGTTTAAGAATGAAAATGGCGATAAATACCCGCTGTTATTGGAGTCATTCATAAAAATATAGTGATAGAGACAGAAGGGAGAAATAATGTGCGGTAAGAAAGAAGCAATAATTGATTAAGGCTGTTATGAGTAAATTTGTGTGGAGGATATTTTAATGGAAGTGCAAGAAAATATGGAACGTGAAATAAATTTAATAGAATTATTTTGGAATATTTTGTTTCGTTGGCGTCAAATTCTCTGTTTTTTTGTTTGTTTTTCTGTCTTGATTAGCGGAGCAAAGTATGCTGGGGATATTATAAAGTATAAGGCGGCCCAGAATGCCGAGGCGGAAGAAATTGAACTGACGTCTGAAGAACAAGAACAAGTAGAAGCCGCAAAGGGAATGATAGAACGAATAGAGAATTATGAACAATATCTGAATGAATCAGTATTAATGCAGCTTGACCCTTATGCGAAACCTGTCATTGATTTACAGTATTATGTGGAATCAGATTATACTTATAATTATACAAAAGATAATCATTCAGATTATACGGGTGATTTGATGGCTTTATATTACAATTATGTTAAAAGCGGTGAAATGAGTAATAAGGTAATAAAGGATGCAGAACTTTCCATAAGTCAAGCTGATTTTAGTGAGCTTTGCTCTGTAACACTGAATGGAAGCACCATGGCGGTTGCAATAACGTGGAATGATGAAAAAAAATTAGAAGAGATTTCCAAAATTTTAAAATCTGAATTGGATAAAAAAGAAAAAGATTTTCAGGAAGTTGGCTCTCATAGATTAAAGTTGTTAAGGGAGTCGCAGAATGTCATTGCAGACACGGATTTGGCGGAGAAAAAAAATAATTTCTCTAATAATGTTACAAATATAAACACACAGCTAAATACTTTAAAAACGAATATGTCGGAGCAGCAGCTAAATCAGTTGCAAAATGAAGTGGGATTGGAAGATAAAAAGCTGGAGGAAACGGCACAACCTGGGTTTCCTTATAGGTATATGATATTAGGAGGATGTTTAGGGGTTTTTCTATTCTGCTGCTGGATAGCGTGTAAGTTTATTTTTGCAGCTAAATTGCAAAATCCAGAAGAAATCAAAACTTTTTATAATGTACGGCTTTTAGGTGAAATCACCATTCAGCCGAAGAAAAAGAGATTTTTATCAGTGATTGATGACAGATTATTGGAAATAAAAAACAGAAGGAAGAAAAAGCTGTCAGTAGAACAGCAAATCAAAATGATAGCAGCGAATATTTCACTGTCATGTAAGCAGCAGAGCATAAAACAAATTTACATGACAGGCAGTGAATATGAAAATATGGATGCTATAATTTTAAACATGTTAAAACAGGAGTTGGCTGCTCAGGATGTTCAAGTCATGGAAGGAGGAAATATTTTCTATGATGCAGATTCTTTGAAAAAGGGAACAGAAATTAGAAATATATTGTTTGTGGAACAGACTGGGCAATCTATTTATGATGAAATTACTAATGAATTAAATTTAGCAAAAGAACAAAAGAATCAGATAATAGGAGTTGTTGTATTAGCTTAGTCATAGTGAGGCTGCTCAATGAATGGGCAGTCTCACAAAATAGGAGGAATTTGATGAATATGATGAGTACAGCAGGAAGAGTATTGCTGTTTTTTATTTCAAATTTGGGGATGTGGGAGTACTTTCGGAGAAAATCAAAAATGAATATATTTTTTTTGCCGGCTTTTACCGCTTGCATGCAGATTACGGTGCTTTTTTGTGCAGGTCTGCTGAACTGCTTGAAAGCAGCGGTATTGCTTTTGTTTTGTATGGGAATCATACTTGCGGTGTTTTATCTATATACGGATTTAAAAAATGTAATACGTACATATCGAAATGCCGGGTACGCTTTTTTGATTCTGGCATTTTTCTTGGTATTGCTTGCCTGCAAAGGAAATGTGTTTACAGGGTATGATAATTTTTCGCATTGGGCTTTGGCGGCAAAAACCATGATTTTTAATAACAGGTATCCATCCTTTCAGGATACTTTGATTACATTTCAGGAATACCCTCTTGGCAGCGTATCATATGTATATTATTTTGCAAAAATAGTTTCGGATTCAGAGGCGGCTCAGATGGCGGCCCAGGCATTTTTGATGCTGAGTTTTGTTTTGCCTGTTTTTAAGTATGTGAGGCAGAATATTGCGGCGGGATTTGTCTGTGTTCTTTTGTTTGCAAATTACATTTTTTGCTATAATATTTTAATTACAGATTTACTGGTGGATACGCTTCTTCCTCTGCAGGGAGCGGCAATGCTGCTGTTTATCATTTCGGAATGCATAAGGTCTGCCGACAGTAAAAATTTCCGGGGGGGGGGTATGCGGGTACTATGCAATTCCGTTTTTGTGCACGGCTGTTCAAATTAAGAACTCCGGGATATATTTTGCCCTGTTAGCGTGCATCCTGCTTGGCATATCCATAAAATGGGACAAGTCAAAGAAAAAAGAAAGAATTCTTACAATTGTATCGCCGTTTTTATCACTGTGGCTCTGGCATGCCCATTGCAGTTATGTGTTTGCAGATGGATCTGTGACAAAGCATGCGATGACGGCTCAGAATTACAGGAATGTATTCTCCCAGAAGGAAGAAAATGATATCATCTCCATTTTGAGCGGGATTGTTCGATTTTCCTTTACTGGAAAAGAATTGTATTATCTGTGTTTTTTTATGGTCATGGGAGGTGCATTGGCATGTTTTGCAGGCGCTGCGATGCAAAAAAAATATCTTAAATTCCTTTTGGCGTCTGCGGGGATCTATTTTGCATATATGGTGGGCGTGACATTTATGTACCTGTTTTCCATGCCTGGTGAGGAAGCTTTAAATTTGTCTGGTATTGACAGGTACAGAAAGACAATTTTTATTCTGCTTTATTATCTTTTGTTTGTGTTTTTACTGGAACTCATGTCTGCTGTGGAAAATAAAAAGAAGAGCCGGATCTGTATGGCGGGCATTTATCTGGCCGTGGTTGTTGTCTGGAGGGGGGAAGGAGGAAAAGTTTTTCCAACGATTTTTGATCAGATAGTAGAGGGGCCAAGGCGTCTGCTTGAGGAGGTCATCGAAGAAAGTGAGCTTTTATCTTGCAGTTCGCCTCAGTCATCGTATTTGATTTGCGCTTCTGAAGACAGAGAGGCAGGCTATATGTGGTACTTGGGACGTTTTCTCTTTGGTACGGATAAAGTGTCCGCCAGGGTAATCTCAGAAAAATCCGGCCTTGAAGACGCTGAAAATTATGAGTATATCCTGATTCTGGATCAGGAAAATGAATTTATCGGCCAGTGGGTTCGGGACAATTATCCGGAGCAGAAGGACAGCCCGGTTATTTCAACGGTGAAATAGGGGGAAGGTGATAGTATGAACGGAAGAATACCAATCATCGTCCCCGCATATGAGCCGGATGAACGGCTGATTGCCCTGGTGCAGGATTTGGCGGAAAGCGGAGAAATGATAATTATTGTTGATGATGGAAGCGGTTTGGAGTATGCACCGATTTTTGAAAAGTGCAAAGCGGTTTTGGGGGAGAAAGGCATTCTTTTGACTCATCCGGTGAACAGAGGAAAGGGACGGGCGTTAAAGACGGCATTTTTATTTGTTCTGGAACATTGCCCCGATGCAGCAGGTGCGGTAACAGCAGATTCTGACGGACAGCACAGCAAAGCAGCGATAGATTCTGTGGGAGAAGCCCTTCGGGTGAATCCCGGATGTTTGGTCTTAGGAGTCAGATCTTTTGAGGGTGAGGGGATTCCCTGGAAAAGTATGTTTGGAAATAAGCTGACTGTAAAAGTACTGTCGTATGTGGTTGGAATCCAAGTCAGCGACACTCAGACAGGGCTGCGGGGGATACCCAGAGATTTTATGAAACGGTTGGTTGAGGTAAAGGGAGAGCGGTTTGAATTTGAAACAGAGATGCTGATAGAAAGCGCCGGACATTATCCGATTATGGAGCTGCCGATTGAAACGATCTATGATTCAGAGAAAAATCACCAAACGCATTTTGATCCTATTGCAGATTCCATTAGGATCTATCGGATTTTCGGCAGGATGTTTTTGAAATATATTTTTTCTTCCGTTTCTGCATGTGCATTGGATTTGCTCTGTTTCAGCGTTTTTTGTTTTTTTCTGAAAACGGAGACCAGTTTGCATTACATTTTTGCTTCAACTGTATTAGCAAGAATTGTTTCGGCAGTCTATAACTATATCATCAATTACAAAGTAGTGTTTCACAGCGGAGAAACTGTAGGCAAATCATCGGTTAAATATTTCATGCTTGCAGCAATTCAAATGGGATTAAGCGCCTTGGGAGTAATGGTTGGCATATCGATATTGCCAATGATTTCAGAAGTAGTGATTAAAATGATAGTGGACACCGTATTGTTTTTTGTCAGTTATTGTATGCAAAGGAAATACGTATTTTGACACAGAGGGAATTTTACGATAATATGGGAGGCAGGTAGTGTGAAAAAAGATTTTCATTACTATTTGTGCCTAAGTGCAGTATGCAGGGAGCGGAATATCGTATATTATCAACAGAGCTTTCTTCCTGAATTTTCCAATTGGCTGCCGTTTTATTGGGAGGGTTATCATGTGACACAGGAAGAGGATTTGATTTTGAGGGTTCCGTAGTGCCGGGAATTGAATTGTTCTTTTCAAAATTCGGAGGAAAACAGGAAATGTACCATACCATACGAAAAGTTTATACGAAGAATCCCGTGATTAAGGCAGCCATTGAAAGGAAGCAGGCTTCCCTTTAATGATGCCATTGAGTTTTTCAAGGAGCAGAGTGTAGAATCTGGCAACCAGACGCTTATCAATTTGTATTTATCGGATTGCGCAAGGAATAAGAAAGAGCTGAAGATGTCTTGAAAATAAGAAGAAATGGAGGAGTGGGAATCTATAATCATTCAAAGCTTTCAGCTGTTCATAGCAATGGCGTTTACGCGTCCAAAGCTGCCTGCGGAAAAACATAAACGTTCCTATAATCTACTGTGCCGGGCCGTAAATGCGCAGTTTATGCGCATTTCGGCTGTGAATCGTAACGGAACTGTTACAATTTGGTGAATTGAAAAAGTAAATTCCACTTTGTAAGATTAAATTCCGCTTTGAAAAAGTAAATTCAATAGGAATACAGAAAAATAGAGATTTCATATAGAAAAT
>NZ_JBQIOP010000069.1:0-14857 GCF_056822245.1 Petralouisia sp.
AATATTAGAATTAATTTTCCAGAACAATACCGGATGTCCTTTACCCCCTGGATGGGTGTAAAGCTATCCGGTATTGCTTTTTCTTAAGTTAATGACATTGCTGTTTTTCAAGGTTTTTCTAACTTAGTCCAATTATAACAGCATCATACAAATACGGATCGTTACCATCCACAATTCCAAACTGCATCAAAAGAGCCGCACTTCCAGTCACGAAAGGCGTTGCCATTGATGTGCCGTTTCTCACCGCATAGCCGCCCCCAGGCGCAGCAGAACGAATTTCAACTCCAGGCGCAGCAATGTCTGGCTTCACCTGATTGGTTTGTCTGGTAAAGCCCCGGCCGGAAAAATCTGCAAGCTGATTATACCTGGCGTCATAAGCGCCTACGGAAATCACTTTTTCCGCTGTGGAGGGAATCGTCAATGTTGTCTCTTCTGTGGGGTACAAAAATCCAGTGCCCCGGTTCAGCACAGACTGTCCGGGCAGCCATAAATCAAAACTTCCCTGTACAATCCGTTCCGGCACAAGCACAATTTTCCAGACGCCTGGGTCAATATAAGATTTTGCCGGGAGAAAATCAACATAAATCTCCTGATACAGATTATAGGGACTCGGCTCTCCATAATAAATTAACAGCTCGGTCTGTCCCATCACAAACCGCTGAGGCCCCTGAACCTGGCGGATCGGCCCGATACGGCTGCCGGAAGGGTGCACCAGAATCACATCATACTGATCTGCATAAGATTTCCAAAGCTGCAGATTCACGGTAGATTCATACTCTCCTATCCCCAGTTCTATTTCCTGCTCCTGCCCCTGTTTTAAAATGCCGGAGGTATGGCCCCGGGCCGCCCCTTCATTTCCGGTTCCGATGGAAATACTGGTTTTCCAGTAATTGGAAATATCGTTGATATAGCTTTCCAAAAGAGCCGTCCCGCTGTGGGAACCGTAAGTATTTCCAAAGCTGATATTGACTGCCATAGGCATCTGGTATTCCAGAGATTTGCGCACCGCATAATCCAGCCCCCGCATCAGCTGGGTTGTTCTCGGAAAACCGTTTGGGTCCTGTGTGCCCAGTTTCACAATCAAAAGCGGACTTTCAAATGCCACGCCCCGGTTCACTCCGCCGCTTGCCCGGCCATTTCCCGCAGCAATCCCGGCTACGTGGGTGCCGTGTCCTGAAGTGTCCCTGCTTGGAACAATGCGAAACCGCTCCTGTTCACTGGAAGCCTCCAATGCCTGATTGATTTCTTCTGACGTAAATTCCCGATCCAAAGTCTCATCGTACAAAGCCAGAATTCTGGTGCTGCCGTCCTGGTTGCGGAAATCCGGATGGTTGTAATCAATCCCCTTTCCTGTTAAGCAACTGCAATTAATTATAACGTCCATGTAATTTCAATGCGCGCTTCTCCATACACAGTAATTTCCCGGAGCAATGTCTCCGCCAGTTCTTTGGTAAGCTCTGCTTTTCCTTCCCGGTTGAAGGGACTTTTCTCCTTCTCTTCGCGGAGTTTTTGTTCTATGCTATTTATCTCTTTTTCAATCTCCGCCATCCTCTCTTCCACCTGCTGCAGCTCTAAATCCTCTGTCTGGAAAGAGATTTCTCTGTGGAAAACAGACTTTTCATATTCTTCTAATCGTTTTCTCTGCAGCGCCGCTTTTTTTCTGCTTATTTTTTCCTTCTCTTTGATCCATATACGGAGCTTTTTGCGGATTTCATCCTCCTTTTCCTGTCTTATTTTCTCCAGTTCCTTCTGCGCCGGCAATCTGAAACGCAGCTGTTCAAGAACAAACTGTTCCAAAAACACCAGCTTCAAATGGCTCACGCAATGTTCCCTGTCTGTGTATGCATACCTGTGGTTACAGTAAAAATATGGATGCCGCACACTCTTTCGCAACGTCATTGCCCGCCTGCATCCGCCGCAAAACACTTTTCCCTGCAGCGGATGACACACTCCCACCTCCTTTTCCTTTCCTGCTTTTACATCCTTCGCCCGCCTGCTGCCTGCGTGCTCCCTCATCTTCTGAACTTTTTCAAAATCGGCTCTGGAAACAATTGGCGCATGATGGTTCTGATATACTTTCCACTCACTTCTGGGCTTTAAATGGTTTTTACCGCCCACCTCGCTTTTTTCATATTTGTCGTACACCATATCTCCTGTGTAAACCGGGTTTTTTAAAATGGAGCAGACGGCAGTGTGATTCCAGCGAAAACTGTTTCCTTGTGGCGTCCTGTCTGCCTGTTTCTTTTTGATTTTAAATTCTATGGGCGCAGGTATCTTTTCCAGGTTCAGAAGCCGCGCAATCTCCACGGAGGTTTTTCCCTCTAACGCCAGGGAAAATATTTTTCTGACAATCTTTGCTTCCTCCTCTGCCTCAGTCAGCATATGCCTGTCCCCGTCCGCTTTTTTATATCCAAAGGGCGGAATGGAGCAGGCATACTGCCCCTGTTCTTTTCTGGTACGCAGCGAGGATTTGACTTTCACCGATACATCCTTCGAATATAAATCGTACATCAGCCCTTTAAATGAAATATCCAGTTCTGCAGCGCCCCCGTCTTGTTTTTTGCTGTCATAATTATCGTTCAGTGAAATAAAACGTATACCGAGAAATGGAAAAATCTGGTCCAAGTAGGAGCCAAGCTCAATATAATCCCTGGAAAATCTTGAAAAGTCTTTCACCAGCACACAGTCAATTTCACCATTCCTAATCTGCTCCAACATCTTAGAAACCCCGGGCCGCCGGAAATTTGTTCCGGAAAAACCATCGTCCGCAAATTCCTTCAGCCGGTAATTTCCAAAGTGTTTTTTGACATACTCTTTCAGCAGCATTCTCTGGTTGGTGATGCTGTTGCTTTCCTCTGCCGATTCCCCATCTTCTTTTGACAAACGCAGATAGACTGCAATTCTGTATGGTTCGTCCATACGCGCCTCCTCAATCACATTACTCCGTCATCCTCTTAAGCAGTTCGTTTTTTCTGTAATTCCACAAAATCTCTATCCGGCCTTTGGGGTATACATTGATTTTTTGAATCAGACATTCCGCCATTTGCCGGTCAGGTTCCATATCAGCTCCTCCGGTCAGAAGTTCAGAAATTGACTGTTTTCTTTTCTCCGCTTCCTGTTCTGTCATTTCTTCCTGCCGCCTGAAATCAGTTTCTCTCCTGTTCCATTGTTCCAGTTCCTTTTCTATTTTTGATTTTTCTTCCAGAAACACTTCACGGGAAATTTCTCCCTCATGGAAGCGGCGGTAAAGCTGGCTGCCCATCCAGGTTAATTGCTCCTGCTTCTGCTTGGCTTCACGTATCCATGTGCGGATGGCAGCTTTCTTTTTTACAGCCTCCTGCATGGTTTCTTTCCAATCATCTTCCAGACAAAATTCGAAACAGGAGCACTCTTTTTCCATCAAAGTTTTTACGATGGTTTCCAGAGCTGACAAAGAAATCCTCTGACTGCTGCAGGCCATGTTGCCAATTTTATTTTTATTTGGACATGCATAAGAATACCTGCGCACCCGTTCCCCGCCGGAACGTATTTTTATGGATGACTGACGCACCATTAGACTGCCGCATTCGCCGCAGAAAATCATTCCTTTAAATACATCCTCCTTTGGAGTAATTGTCTCGGAAAATCCCCTTCGGTTTCCATATTTCTTTTGGCTCTGAAACCGTTGTGATACCCGGCGAAACAATTCTTCTGAAATCAGCGGCTCATGGGTATGCGCTGCAGCCAAACTGTGAGATTCACGGTCTTTGGGACTTCCGTGTGTTTTTTTATCGTCCCCTGGCTGAAAAAATGTGCCGGTATAAACCGGATTCATCAGAATATTTTTAATGGTATCATAAGACCATTGCTGCAGCATCTGGTCTTTGGGACAATATATTTTTCCGGTGGTATTATAAGCCCAGGGACGCTGTATCTTCTTTTGGTATAATTCGTCTGCAATTTCCCTGCAAGTTTTTCCATCCGCATACATTTCAAATATTTTTACAACGATCTGTCTGGCGGCTTCATCTGGAAACAGTATCCGTTTGTCGCCGACTTTTTTTGCCCGGTATCCATAAGGAGGCGCACCCCCGATATAGCTTCCTTTTTCCTGTTTCAGTTGTTTCACGGACCGAACTTTCTGTGAAATATCCCGCGCATAGAGCTCGTTCACAATATTTTTCAGATTCACGGATAACTGGAACTGCCCGCCCGTTATCCTCTCGCTGTCATATCCGTCTGTAACCGCAATAAACCGAACCTTCAGAAAAGGGAAAATCTTTTCCATATAATTTCCTGTTTCTATATAATTTCTTCCAAACCGGGAAAAATCCTTGACCGCAACGCAATTAATCTTCTTCTGCCGGATGTCCTCCATCATCCGTTCAAAACCTTCCCGTTTAAAATTAGTGCCTGTCTTTCCCAAATCCGTGTAACACGCAGCCAGTTCTGCATCTTCTATCTGTCTGAGATACTTCTTTGCAATTTCAATCTGTGTATCTATGGATTCATTTTTCTTTTCATTGCCGTCCACAGACAGCCGTGCGTAGATGCCGGCTCTCCAGACAGGCCCTTCCTTACCTGACGGCTTTGCCATTTATGCCTCCCTCCTGACGGAATGGAGCGCAAGTATTCCGCTGAATTCCTCTCTGCTTCGGAACTCTATATAAATTTTTTTATGTTCATATACCTCTATCCGGCTGATAAAGCACAAAAGAGCATCACGGTTCAATTCTGTCAGCTCCATATCTTTTTTAAACTTTTCCAGTCTTTTCTCGGCTGCTATGCCGCTGCGAAGCATCTCTTCTTTCATTTCCTCCTGTTTAAAAACTGCATTTTTTATTTCCTGGTACTGTGTCTCAAAAACTGTCCGGAAATTTTTAAAATCTGTTTCTGTAATCAGTCCGGTTTTTAAATCTTCACGCAAACAGTTCCGAAGCTCAAGGTATTTCTCCTGCTCTTTACGGAATCTTTCTATCTCCTCAGCAAGTCTGGACACTTCCTCAAAATGAACCTCCGTCCTTTGGATATATTCCAATTGGCTGCATATCTCCAGATTAATTGCCGTATAAATCTGCAAAATCCGGAATACAACTGTTTTCAGCTCCTCTTGCGGCACACTGTGTCTGGTGCAGCCCTGGCCCCGGTTTCTGGTGGGGCAGATAAAATAAACCCTGGATGTTCCTTTACAGCGATTGACGCGCCGTATCATAGGCTCTTTACAGTCTCCGCAAAACAGCAGCCCGGAAAAAAGATGCGCGCGCCCGGCTTTGCCCTGACCCCTGGTATCAACGGCAAGCAGAGCCTGTACCATCGCAAAATCCTCCTGCGGAACAATCGCCTCATGGGTTCCTTCCACCCGCGCCCACTCTTTCCTGGGTCTGGCTGTTGTTTTTTTTACTTTATAGTTGATCTGCTCATTTTTTCCCTGCACCAGAACCCCGGTGTAAACTTCATTGTCCAATATCCTCTTTACTGCCGCTGCCGACCATTTCGCCACTGCATGTTTCTGGAAACTGGTGCAGAATTTTTCGCCCCGGAATTTTTTATATTCCATGGGAGAACGTATTCCAAGCCCATTTAATCTCTCTGCGATTGCAAGGGCGCTCATGCCCTCCAGCTTCCAAGCAAATATTCTGCGCACAATGTCCGCGGCATAGCCGTCCGGGCACAGTTTATTTTTGTCCTCTGCAGATTTGCGGTAGCCATACATGGCAAAGGGGCTGATAAATTTTCCCTGCTCCCGCTTTATCTTCTGATGGCTTTTTACTTTCTGTGAAATGTCCCGGCAATAGGAATCGTTGATAAAGTTTTTGATTGGAAGAACCAGGGATTTGGCAGTATGGTCTGCCGTCTGGCTGTCAAACTGATCTGCTATGGCAATAAACCGCACATGAAAAGCCGGGAAGGTCTTTTGAAGCAGCCGCCCGGCTTCAATGTAATCCCGTCCCAGTCTGGACAAATCTTTTACAATCACGCAATTCACATGCCCGGCTTCAATGTCTGACATCATCCGTTTAAACTGGGGCCGGTCAAAATTGACTCCGGAGTAGCCGTCATCCGCATAAATATCAAACAACTCTATCTCCTCATGCTCCCTGAGATAAGAAAAAGCCAATTCTCTTTGGGCGCTTATGCTGTTGCTTTCTGATTTTATACTGCCGTCTATGTCCCCGTCATCTTTAGACAGACGGAGATAAACGGCGGCAAAATAAATAGGTTCTGTCATTCTGCCTGCTCTTTCCTCCTGTAATGGCTTCTGTCTGGACGCGTTCAAAAAAGCACTTTTCAAACACGCGTTAATATTTTATTTCTGCGATTTTTCGGATGTACTGCTTCATCCTGTCATTCAGTGTTTCTTCACAGTCGGAATAGCCAAGCTTCACCGTATAAGCTCCGACCCTTACCAGAAACGGATTCCCGACTTTCTGTACATATTCTTCGGTTCTTTGGGGAACAGGTTTCTTTTTGTCTATTTCAATCTGGCTGATATCAGGGAGGTTATCCCAGACAACCTCCCTGATATCAGCCTGCTCCATTCTGTACAGTTCTTCCTTCGTCAGATTCATAAGCATCCCTCCCGCTTACCATTATATGGGGGGAGAAGAATGTCTTATTCTATAAAGCCATCAAAAAACACGCTCTAACTAATGCCTTTTTCTATTTTCACTTTCTCATTTGCTTTTTCCACATTGAGTCTGGAGAGAATTAACATAATCAGCACATCAAAGATTAAAGGAAGCCACAGATACATAAACTGCATCATGCTGAGCGCTGACTGGGGCTGTACGGAATTGGTGCCCACGTAGCCGCTGAATTCCAGAAGCCATCCCACCAGCGCCGTTCCGATGCCGCCGCCGATTTTGACTCCCAGTGAAGTGCAGGAGTACATGGTGCCGTCCACTCTCTTGCCCTGCGTCAGATAAGTGTACTCAGAACAGGAAGCGATCACTGCGTTCATGTCTCCCTGCCAGGGCCCCTGCCCCAATGCCGCAAGAGCTGTAAATGCCATCATCAGAGGAATGCTTCCCATATATCCGGCTACTACAACCAGCGCTCTGCCGATTACCGCAAGGATATAACCTCTTAAATTCAGTTTGTACATCCCGTTCCATCTGCCTACTAACGCAGGCGTAAAAATCAATGCTATGATAAGAGGAATGTTCACAGCCCAGGCAAACTGTCCGAACAGATTTTTATTTTTCAGCACCCAGGTCATGTAATAAATGCCCGCGCCGATCATGGCGCTGTACAGCTGCTGCAAAATATAGGCTCCGCAGATCATCAGATAATATTTGTTTTTCACAAGCAGGCGAAATGCCTGCATCAGCCCGTACTTTTCTTCCTCCCCGGATGTCCCGCCGTCCTTTAACTTTTCTTCGGGAAGCTCCTTTACGGAAAAGGTGGAAATTGTATTTACAATCAACCCAATTACCGCATAAATAATTGCCACCAGTCTCCACGCTGCCGCATCACCGCCGCACCTGTCTACAAATCCCACTGTAATGGTCTGAATCAGAAGGCTTGTGGAAAATGCAAAGATGAAACGGTAAGACCCCATCTGCACCCGTTCTTTGCTGTTTTTTGTCACCAGGGAAGTAAGGGCCGAATATGCAATGTTGTTAGCCGTATAAAATACGCCGTTTAACAAGGTGTATGCAATGAAAAACCATGCGTACTGGGCTGTTTTTCCAAGTCCGGCCGGTACTGCAAAACAGCATACCAGCGTTACGGCGCAGCCGATATAGCCATACAGCATCCACGGCCTTGCTTTTCCCAGCTTACTGTGTGTCTTGTCGATCATGGAGCCGAAAAAGATATCTGTAAATCCGTCAAACAGCTTTGACACGGCAATCAATGTCCCCACCATTCCGGATGCCAGGCCGATGGTGTCTGTCAGATAGACCATAACAAAGGATGTCAAAAAAGCATATACCACATTTCCCGCAATATCACCTGAGCCGTATCCGATTTTGTTATACCATTTTAAATATTTCTTTTCTTCCATAATTCGCTTCTCCTTATATTATGATTCTTTTAAAAAAGGCACCAGCACAAACCGGAACTGGAAGTTTGTATCGTCAAACCGATACTTCTCCAAAACTGCCGGGCCGCAGCTGTTGGAGCCGATGCCGTTTAATGCGTAATCTATACAGAGTACGGTGCTGTCAGATTCTTTCAGTTCGTAATTATGCAATGCCCGTTCCAGTTCTTCCTGGGTATATACAGAAGCCTGAAAAGAAAAGGGCTGTTCAGAAACCGCTGTGATCCCAAACTGCGTATTTGCCGCCGTCACATAATCACAGTCAAAATGGCTTCCATTTTCCTGAGGGCGAATGTAATCCTCGTGCAGTTGGCTGACTTTGGCGCGATAACATCCATGACTGGAGCCCTGACACTTATCCCGGTAGCTTTCCTGGGGCCCCATCCCAAAATAACTGACGTTTTCCAATTTCTTATTGAGGAACAAACGGATTCCAAACCGGGGAAGCTCTGGAAATTCTTCCTCTTTTGCCGCTGAAATTTGGGAGGATATCGTTCCGTTCCCGTCAATTTCCCAGATAAGTTCCACATCCAGAATCTTCTGGACGGTGGGCGCCACAACTGCCAGATGCTCTGTAAGCTGTACTCCGGATTCCCTCTGAACCGTTTTAATGCTGTAAGCTCTGGCGCAGGCTTTGTCATAACCTGCTTTTTCCCATTCTGTTCTGATATACCTGTCATTGTCTGTGGGCGCTCTCCAGATGTTCAGTTCCATGGGATGGTTCAGATAATCTCTTCCCCCGAACCGAATCTGGTGAAACAGTCCGGTGCGTTTATCTATGATATAACTGAAATCCTTTGCCTGCAGTATAATCTCTGTATCTGTTTCCTTCACGGAAATGCTGCCAAAAGCAGGTTTCTGCTCCATCCATTTCACCGCCTGCCGGTTCCTTCCGTCCTCGTTTGCCAGCTTTATTTCATCAAATCCCAATACATGGCCCTGCTCAAGCAACGGCATTTCCTTTTTCAAAAGGTAGGTAAATTTCAGGTAAATCCTTCCTGCGGCCGGAATCTGCAATTTCAGTTCTGCCTTTCCGTCACTGTGAGGCGCCGCGGAAACATCCGTCAATTTCCCTTTTTCCACCGTCAGGCCGTCCTTTGTCATTTCATATACAATCACCGCATAGTCCTTCAGATCGTCAAAGTCCATATAATTGTGAAATGTCAGCTCCCCGCTGTTTTCATCATAGGAAACCACTCTTGCGGGACGGTATACATTTTTATATTCCAAAAGCCCGGTATGGGGCCTGCGATCCGGATACACCAGTCCATCCATGCAGAAGTTGCCGTCATGGACTTCCTCTCCGTGGTCTCCGCCGTAATGGTATATGGTCTTGCCGTTTTCCGCCCTGCCATGGGCAACCGCATGGTCGCACCATTCCCAGACAAAACCGCCGCACATCCGGTCGTCGCTGTGAATCATCTGAAAATAGTCCTCAAAGTCTCCCGGCCCGTTCCCCATGCTGTGGCAATACTCCACCAACAGAAACGGCTTGCTTCCGTCCTTCTCTAAATAGTCCTCAATTTCTGTCAGCGCGGGATACATCCGGCTGTACAGATCCAGATTTTCATAATTATATGTTACATCGTAATTGCGGTATCTGGCGCTTTCATACTGGGTCAGTCTGTCCGGATCAAACTTCTTGGTCCATGCCAGGGCCTTTTCAAAATTGCAGCCGTAAGCGCTCTCATTTCCCATAGACCACATCACAATGGAGGGACGGTTTTTATCTCTGTGTACCATAAGCTGCACACGGTCTAAAATGGCCTGCTCCCATGCCGGAGCATCCGCAAGCGTTTCATTCCAGCGGTTGAAACGGTTAAAATCTGTATCTTCTCTGCGGTACAGCATCACCGGCCCATGGGCCTCCAGATCCGCTTCATCAATTACCATAAATCCATATTTATCGCACATCTGATAAAAATACGGCGCATTGGGATAGTGACTGGAACGGATTGCGTTGAAATTGTGCTGTTTCATCAGGGTAAGATCGGTCTTTATCTGTTCTGCGCTGACTGTGAATCCAGTTTCCGGGTCAGAATCATGGCGGTTCACGCCCCGGAATTTGATTTTCTCCCCGTTCAGATAAATGACGCTTTCTTTCACCTCTATCGTCCGAAAACCAATATAATCTACGATTACCTCATCTTCTACATCAAAAATGATGGTATATAAATATGGATGTTCCGTATTCCAAAGAACCGGCTGGGGCACTGTAAGCTCCAGCAGTCCGTCTTTTGATATCTCTCCTCTGGCTACTGCCGTTCCATATTTATCTTCGATGATTATTGTGGTATCCGCCGGTTCGCTGAAGCAGATATCTACGTTTACCGCGGCGCTGTCCTTTGTTATCTCTGTTGTGATGCGGTAATCTCTCACAGCCCTTTTTGGCCGTTTCAGCAGATATACATCCCGGAAAATTCCGCTCATGCGGAACTTATCCTGATCCTCCAGGTAAGAACCGTCGCACCATTTGAGCACCAGTACCGCAAGTTTATTTTCTCCCTCCTGCAGCAGAGAAGTCACATCGAATTCACTGACCGCATGGGACACCTGGCTGTAGCCCACATAAACTCCGTTCAGCCAGACATAAAAACAACTGTCCACCCCCTCAAAGTTCAAAAATGTTTTCGGCGCTTTCTTATCCTTCTGATAAGAAAAAGTATGTACATAGGCTCCGCAGGGAATATCCTGAGGAACATAGGGCGGATCAAACGGGAAGGGATAGCGGATATTGACGTACTGGTGGCTGTCATATCCGGCTGTCTGCCATACCCCCGGAACTGTAAGCTTGTCAAACCCCCAGGTATCGTAACTGATCTCATAAAATGCATCCTGCACTTCATAAATACTTTCAAAATACCTGAACTCCCACTCTCCGGACAAAAGCTGCAGCCGGTCTGAGTTCTCACGGTGTTCTGCCAGATCATCTCTTCTCTGGGATGCCGGAATGTAATAGGCCCTGGCGGGCATCGTATTATCATGCAGCATACTCAAATCCTCATAGTAACGTGGCACAATCATAGGCCAATCCTCCTTTGATATACATAATTTTGCTTTGATATTAAGCTCACGCCCAGTCCGTCCATTGCTGCTAATATCTTTTGTTCACTTAATTTCTTGATAACATCATAATCTCTCAGGGAAAATATGTCTATAAACAGAACTGGACAGAATATGCACAAAATGATACAATTAGAAAAAAACCCGGGAGGTGCCCGCTTTGTACATCAATTCCAGTTACAAAAATCATTCCGTTCTTGACTTCAAAGACAAAAGCAAACCGCTGATTGTAGGCAGCTGCGGAACTTACCGTCTGTCTCTGCAGCCGAAGCTGCCCACTTATCGGCCCAGGGGCAGAGTGGATTTTCAAATCATCTATATTGCTTCCGGACGGGCCTATTTTCATTTCGACAGCCCGGAAAACGAAACAATTGTCACCGCCGGGAATATTGTATTATTCCGCCCGAAAGAATTTCAGAAATACGAATATTACGGAGTGGATAAGACTGAAGTTTACTGGATTCACTTTACTGGAAGCGACGTAAAGAATATATTGAGAAAATACGGGTTCCCTGATGACAGGCGGGTTTTCGCTGTGGGAACCTCATTGGAATATGAGCGTGTATTTAAAAGAATTATTTTGGAATTGCAGCGGTGTCAGGATGATTATGAAGAAATGCTTGCCCTGCTGCTGCGTTATCTGCTGATTATTTTCCGCCGGGAACTGACCAGAGAACATGTGTTAAAAAACGAATATCTGGATCGGGAGATGGAAACTGCTGTTTCCTACTTTAATGAGAATTATAACCGGGATATCAATATTGAAGAATATGCCGCTTCCAGAGGAATGAGCGTCAGTTGGTTTATCCGGAATTTTAAAAAATATGCCGGGGCCACCCCCATGCAGTTTGTCACCTCCATCCGCATCACCAATGCCCAGATGCTTCTGGAGACCACAAATTATGCCGTAAATGAAATCGCCCGGATTGTAGGATATGACAATCCGCTGTATTTCAGCCGGCTGTTTCACAAGCAGAAAGGATATCCGCCGTCCCAACACCGGAAAAGAAACTGAAACAGCAGTGACGTGACAATACTGTAACAGGTTCCCCGGAATCCAGAACAGCTACAATCACCCCTTTTCCGGTAAGGTTGTATCTTGCAGACTGCACCGGAGTGATGCAGGAGGCCTGTTTTCCCTCCTGCACTGCAAAGTACATCCGTTTCGGTTTTTCCACATACTCCACTTCCGGCGCCATGGCCACCTGTTCCATGGCATCCTCCGGCACGTACAAAACGGCATATTCATTCATCAGTTCTATAACTTCTATCCGGGGATTTTCCTCTGCCAGACGCATAATATTTCCGGAATATTTCACAATCAGTTCCCACTTCTGTTCCTCCGGCTCATAGCCCACTCCAAGCTGTAATGATTTTTCCCGCTCCCGGGCTGTGGCGTCCAGGGCAAGGTTCAGAAGATTTTCGAATTTTTCGCTGTTAGCTGCCATTTTCTGCATCCTTTTGGTTTGCTTTCCTATATCTTACTCGGATGCGGGGAATTTGTGATATTCCTATATCTTACTCGGATGCGGAAATATGTGATATTCCTCTCAAAGATATGAACATACAGCGTTCCACAATTTCGCAAGCTGTCTGATATCCTCATCTTCTATCTTTGAGTCCGGCAGAACAATTTCTTCTGTTTTCCGGAAAATAAATGTTCCTGTGTAAGCGGAAACTTCTTTGCTTTCGGTTCGGTCAGATACCAGAACTTTCAGAAGAGGGGCCTGCTCCTTCTTTGCAATTTCCAAAACGGCCTGGTAGTCTCCGGCTTCCAGTACAAACTGTCTTTCGCCGCCCGGGCCTTTCTGACGTTTTAGTTTCAGCAAAAGGCCAAGGAGTTCCCGGACAGAGTATGTCTGGGTTTCTGTCAGTTCCTGCGGCCGGAACCATTCTTTCAAATCTATCTGAAGAATTTCTTCTGCCTGGCGGGAGGACAGAAAGGCGCCGTACTCCCACTCCGGGAACAAACTTCCCAAAAAGGGCTGTTGGCGGAGCACATTGTCCCGTATGGAATCATAAAACATTTCCAGATTGACAAACGCTTCATCCTGGTCAAGATACAGTTCTGTTACAGGTTCGCTGCTTCCCTGGCAGAACACCTTTCCATATACCAGTTCTTCCGACATCCTTCCGGTTATCTCCCAGGACATGCCGGCGTTTTCTTTGCCAGTCAGAGCCCAGGACAGCAAGCGAATGATATCCTTCTGCTGCTTTGACAGATTTTCTTCTTCTATCTCCACTGCGGCTTCATATTGAAATCCGCCGGATTTTGCCATACCGCGAAGCAAACATACTGTTCGGACCAGGGGAATCAGCCACACTGCCAATGCCAGGAGCACCAATAAAAGGGCGCCCCCAAGCCCGGCCCAAAGATACTTCTTTTTCATCTGCTCTCCTTTTTCCGAGTCAAACCAAACAGGAGCCCGTCAAAACTTATTTTTCCGGCGGAACAATCTTGTCCTGTCCGCCCATGTAAGGCCGCAGGGCCTCCGGAATCCGCACGCTGCCGTCCTGGCACAGATTATTTTCCAAAAAGGCAATCAGCATACGGGGCGGCGCCACTACGGTGTTATTCAGCGTATGGGCAAAATATTTGCCCTCTTTACCGTTGACGCGGATTTTCAGCCGTCTGGCCTGGGCGTCTCCCAGATTGGAGCAGCTGCCCACCTCAAAATATTTCTGCTGTCTGGGAGACCATGCCTCCACATCCACAGATTTCACTTTCAGGTCTGCCAAATCACCGGAACAGCACTCTAAGGTACGCACCGGAACGTCCAGGGAACGGAATAAATCTACGGTATTCTGCCATAATTTTTCAAACCACAGGGGAGATTCTTCCGGCTTGCACACCACAATCATCTCCTGCTTCTCAAACTGGTGAATGCGGTATACGCCTCTCTCTTCAATTCCATGGGCGCCCTTTTCTTTCCTGAAACAGGGAGAATAACTTGTCAATGTCTGCGGAAGCTGCTCTTCATTTAAAATGGTATCAATAAACTTTCCGATCATGGAATGTTCACTGGTTCCGATTAAATACAGATCCTCTCCTTCAATCTTATACATCATGGCGTCCATTTCCGCAAAGCTCATCACGCCGGTTACCACATTGCTGCGGATCATAAAAGGAGGCACGCAGTAGGTAAAGCCTCTGCCGATCATAAAATCTCTTGCATAAGAAATCACTGCGGAATGAAGCCTTGCAATATCGCCCATCAAATAGTAAAAGCCGTTGCCTGCCACTTTTCTGGCGCTGTCAAGATCAAGGCCCTGGAACCGCTCCATAATCTCCGCATGGTAAGGAATCTCAAAGTCCGGCGTTACCGGCTCTCCGTATTTCTCCACCTCCACATTTTCGCTGTCGTCTTTTCCAATGGGAACGGACGGGTCTATGATATTGGGGATTACCATCATAATCTTCGTGACTTTTTCCTGCAGCTCCCCTTCCAGTTTCTCCAGTTCTGCCAGCCGCTCGGCCCCTGCGTTGACCTTGGCTTTCACAGCCTCCGCTTCCTCTTTCTTTCCCTGCCCCATCAATGCGCCGATTTGCTTGGATAATTTCTTCCGCTCGGCCCGGAGGGAATCAGCCTCCTGCTGAGTTTTTCTGGCCTGGACATCCAGTTCTATCACCTCGTCCACCAACGGCAGCTTGCTGTCCTGGAATTTATTTCTGATGTTCTCCTTTACTGTTTCGGGATTTTCCCGTAAAAATTTTAAATCAATCATATGCTCCTCCTGATCAAAGGATTTATTACTCCGGCGGTTAAATAT
>NZ_JBQIOP010000070.1:0-14788 GCF_056822245.1 Petralouisia sp.
CAACAGCTCGAACATGTGACAAAGTTATAGTCTTGAACTAAAAACTCTCGCCTTTTCAATTAGCAAGATTTTCAGCAAAATTTTTCGGACAATTAGCAGAACCGCTATTTTGATTAGCAAACTCAGATATAGTAAAATACCGAGAACTTTGGCAACCCCAGTGTTCTCGGTATTTCTTATACGTCGCTAAGAGGATTCGAACCTCCGGCCTACCGCTTAGGAGTATGGCATACCACCTTGTACGTCATACGGATGCGTGACTTCCAATACGCCAGAAACCTTGCAACCACGGGCTTTTTCGAGCGTTCTACCTGTTAAGGAGTGCTTGCCCGTACAACGTCCTTCTTGCTAATTCTGCATCGTCCAATTAGCAAGAAATTAGCAAACCCAATTATATCTGCAAGACGCAAATACGGTCTTTTGTGACTTATTGTATGTTGACTTATTGTATTCACTCGGTTATACTGAAAGAGGGTGAATTTAGCGTGGATGTAATTAAGGTATTCTCAAAAAATGTAAAAGCATATCGTATGCAATTAGGTCTTTCTCAAGAACATTTTGCAGAAAAGGCAGGATTGCATAGGACATACATTAGTGCAATAGAATGTGGAAAACGAAGTATCTCTTTAGACAATATACAAAAAATTGCTGACGCATTACAAATAGACACGTATTTACTTTTTATTGATCAAGAAAATTCCAATCAAAAGGGAGGTGAGGTTTAGTGCCTTCTACCGCAATAGATTTATTCTGTGGAATTGGTGGCTTAACAAAAGGATTATCTCTGTCGGGTATAACTGTGCAAGCTGGTATAGATATTGACGATTCTTGCCGTTTTGCTTATGAAAAGAATAATAATGCGCAATTCATAAATTGTGATATTACTTCGTTAAAAGGAGAACAATTAGAGGCATTATATCCTGATAACACTACCCGAATACTTGTCGGATGTGCACCTTGCCAACCATTTTCTAAATATACTAATCGCTATCGAAAAGATGGACCAACTGATGATAAGTGGAAATTATTATATTCTTTTGCAAGGTTAGTTCAGGAAGTAAACCCTGAACTAATTTCTATGGAGAATGTACCAGAATTAGAGAGTGAAAAAGTCTTTACCGATTTTGTATCTACTCTGAAAGAATTGAATTATTGTGTTGACTGGAAAATTGTATATTGTCCGGAATACGGCGTTCCTCAAAATCGAAAAAGACTGGTTTTATTGGCTTCTCGCTTAGGAGAAATAAAACTAATTCCTCCGTTGTATGATTCCGAACATTATCCAACGGTACGTCAAGCCATAGGAAATTTGTCTGCATTAAAAGATGGAGAACAAGATGCCAATGATTTGCTTCATCGTGCTTGTCGGCTTTCACCCACTAACTTGAAAAGAATAAGACAATCTACTCCTGGGGGTACATGGCGCGATTGGGATGAAGAGCTACAATTAGAATGCCATAAAAAAGAAAGTGGAAAAACATATCCTTCTGTATATGGAAGGATGTCCTGGGATGAACCTTCTCCAACTATAACAACACAGTTTTATGGATACGGAAATGGACGATTTGGGCATCCTGAGCAAGATAGAGCTTTGTCATTAAGAGAAGGAGCTATTTTGCAATCTTTTCCCCCAGATTATGTTTTTATTGACAACGATCATCCATCAAACCGACGCGAAATAGGAATACACATAGGAAATGCCGTTCCTGTTGAATTGGGGCGAGCTATAGGGATCAGCATTCAACAACATTTACAGGAGGTAGAGGAAAATGCCGCGAACTAAAAAAGAACATATTATTTCTACGGATGAAAAACAAGCTGCTGATCTGCAAATCAAAGAAATGCAGAAACAAATTGATTATGACACAAAAGATTTTACCATAGAACTTTTGATTGCAAAATTTAAAAAGAAAGACTTTTTTATCCCGCCATATCAAAGAAACTTTGTATGGCAAACTAAAAATAAAACTCTTTTTTTGGAATCAATCTTTCTTGGTTTACCCATTCCGTTTATGTTTTTCGCAGACTGTGATAATGGTAAACAAGAGGTAATTGATGGTGCTCAACGCATGCAGACTCTTGTCGAGTTCCACAATAACAAACTGCAACTTAGCGGCTTAAAAAAGTTAACCAAACTTAATGGATTTTATTTTAAAGACTTATCTGATGCTCAGCAACGTAAATTTCTGAATAAAACCTTAAGGATCATTGTTTTGGAGGAAGATACACCTACTGTAGCCAGACAGGATCTCTTCTATCGAATTAATACAACTGGAATGAAAGCTAATGATTCAGAAGTACGGCGTGGCTCTTATCCTGGTCCATTTACTGACTTTATTGAAAAATGTTCTAAAGATGAGACATTTGTTGCGCTCTGCCCTATGAGTGAAGATAGAGTTAAGAGACATGAACGATTTGAATTTGTTCTCCGTTTCTTTGCCTATTTAAATAACTATGAGAACTTTGGACACACCGTTAATGAATTTTTAGACGAATATCTCATTAATAATCTAGTGGATTTTGATGAAGATACTTTTTACGCAGATTTTCAACGTATGGTTTCTTTTGTAAAAGAAAACTTTCCTTTTGGCTTTGCTAAGACTGAAAAAGCGAAAGCAACTCCTCGTGTTCGTTTTGAAGCAATTTCTGTTGGCGTTGCATTAGCATTAAGAGAAAAACCAGATTTAAGAATAAGCAATGTTGACTGGCTTGATTCTGATGAATTTAAAGAATACACGACCTCAGATGCCAGCAATAATGAAGGAAAATTGAAATTGCGTGTTGAATATGTGAGAGATCAATTATTAAAAGGATAAAGTTATGCAAAACACACTGAGCATTTTTGCCGACAGAAAGCAAGAAATTGAATTTTATTTTTCTGTTATGGTTGAAATTGATAATGGGAATCCTAATATACAGACCGTTGACAATACACGCTTCTATAAGATTATGAAATCTAATTTTTTGCTAATGTTATATAATTTGGTCGAGGCATGCATCGTTAGTGGAATGATGGAAATTTACGAAGATTTGAAAAACGACAATTGTTCTTATAATCAAGTAATCCGTGAGATTCAAGATATTTGGTCGAAATATAAAATAAACGAAATATATGGACCTGCCACAGAACGAGTTGCCTATGAAAATCGCGTTCAAGAAATTATTCGAGATATTACGACTAATGCACCGATTATTCTTTCAAAAGACGCTTTGGGAATTAGCGGTAACCTAAATGCAAAAAAAATTAAAAACATTTGCGATAAACATAGAATACGCTATCGTCTTGCAACTCCAGGAGAATCTTTAGAACGTGTTAAAAGGGAACGGAATAGCTTGGCACATGGAGATGTTTCATTCAGCGATTGTGCAAGAGATTTAACCATTAGTGATTTAGAAAATATCAAAGATGAAGTAATACTGTTTTTGACGGGAATCTTGGACGGAATGAAAAATTATTACGACCAAAAGCTATACAAACTTCCGACAACTTAATAACAATATTTTTCAAAGTAGGCATTCAAAGGCATTCGATATTGAATGCCTATTTTTTATACTCATTTTCAAGAGAAAGGAGATTCACATGGAATTAAACGAAATGGAAAAACGGCTGCTGTTTCAGGTTGAGGGTGACTATCAATCCAAAGTCCTGAACGAGCTTTACATGACTGCCAGATACACAAAGAATCCCGAACAGCGAAGGGCAGCGGAAAACCTGATGGCAAAGCTGCGCATCCTGACGGATGCCGAGTGCATGGACATTGTGCGGGATATTCAGAAGAATTACCGTTTGCCCTACCCACCCCGGACGATTGGGGAAAAGATTGCCGAGGCCAGGCAGCAATCCGGCGCAGAGAAATTGAAGGGGCACGACATCATGGCGCTGGAACGCTTCGACCCGGAGGTACGTCACATGATCGTCTTTGATGTGCTGTCGTATGATTCCCCTGTCGGTGATAAGGGCGATAAGATGCGCCTATTCCTTACGGATGCCGGCTATCAGAAATTCTTAGACAGCCAGGAAAGGGGCGAAGTCAAACTGAAAAACCATGCGAAGGTTTCAGGCGGACACCTCCACTATGACCGCAGGGACCGCGCCTTGTAACGGAAATAACCGGAGAAAGGAGGCTGTGAAATGGCTGTATTCCGGGTAGAAAAAACGAAGGACTTCACGATCATGTGCAACCATCATCTGCGCAATATGGAACTGTCCTTAAAGGCAAAGGGGCTTCTCTCCCTCATGCTGTCGCTGCCGGAAGATTGGGACTATACCACAAAGGGGCTCGCCCATATCTGTAAGGACGGTGTGGATTCGATCACTACCGCCCTGAAGGAGCTGGAGCGGCACGGGTATCTCACCAGGCAGCGCCTCCGCTATGAGAACGGGCAGCTCGGAGATATTGAATATACCATCCATGAAAAGCCTGTAAATGCCGAAAAACAGGAGTATTCACCTAAACGGGAAAATCCAAGACAGGTAAATCCAGGACAGGCAAAACCTGAACAGGCCGGACCTGGACAGGAAAATCCCGCACAATTAAATACTAATCCACAAAGAACTAAAAAATCAAAAACGGATATATCAAGAACCCATCAATCAATCTATCCGGCAGAGCCGGAGGCGGCAGGCCGCCCGGATGGGATGGATCGGATAGAGCTGATAGACGCTTATCGTGAAATCCTGAAAGAAAATATCGAGTATGACTGTATGGTCTCCCGGTATGGGAAGGAACGCTTAGACGAGACTGTGGAGCTTATGCTTGAAGTGGTTTTATCTAAACGGCCATATATCCGTATCGCCGGGGATGATTTCCCCAGGGAGGTGGTAAAGAGCCGTTTCCTGAAGATCAATTCCGGCCACTTGGAGTATGTCTTTGACTGTATTGACAAGAACACTACAAAAGTCGGAAATATCAAGGCATATTTGCTGGCGGCGCTGTATAATGCCCCAGCAACAATGGACAGTTATTACCGTGCCGAGGTCAACCATGACCTGTACGGCTGTTAGGCGCCTTGTGGCGTCTTTTTTCATCACGGAAAGGAGGCGGGGCACGATGAAAAGAAATACTGTGCCGGCACGATGCCCGGCGTAACCAAAGAACAGATTCAGGCGGCGCGGGAGGCGGACCTGTTCGCATACCTGCAGTTCCATGAGCCTGGGGTACTGAAACGGGACGGGCCCAATTACCGGCACAAGGAACATGACAGCCTGGTCTATGTGACCGGGAAAAGGTACTGGTACTGGAACAGCCAGGGCCGGAGTATCAACGCCCTGGATTATCTGATCCAGATTCGGGGCTATGGGCTGGTGGATGCGGTCCATACGCTGGTAGGCGGAGAAATCCAGCAGGCACCGGCCTATCGGAGTGCAACAGAAAAAGCCCATGTGCAGAAAGAACCGGAGAAGAAACCTTTTTCTCTCCCCTGGGCCAGACGGTGTGCTACCTCTGCTGTTTCCTATTTACAGCGGCGCGGGATCAGCTCTGATGTGATTGGCCGGTGTTTCCGGAAAGGGCTGTTCTATGAGGCACGGTATCATGGCGAGCCGGTCTGTGTGTTTGTGGGAAAGGATGAAGCCGGCAAAGCGAAGTTTGCCTGTATGCGGAGCATTACCGGCAATCTCAGAAAAGATGTTTACGGCAGCGACAAGGAATATAGCTTCTGCTATCCACCGAGGAATCCGGGCAGCCGCCATGTGGCGGTCTTTGAGGCACCCATTGACGCCCTCTCCCATGCCACGCTGCAGGAATTGGAAGGCTGGAAATGGGACGGCTACCGGCTGTCTTTGGGCGGCACTTCCCATGTGGCGCTGACTGCATTTTTGAAACGCCACCCGGAAATCCGGCGCGTCAGCCTCTACATGGACAATGACCTTGGCGGCCTTAAAAATGCCAGGAGGATCAAGGCAATGCTCCATGAAGATCAGCGGTTCAAACATATCCGGGTGGGGATCAACCCGCCCCGTATAGGAAAGGACTACAACGAAATGCTGCTCCATGTTACGGAGAAAATGAAAGACCATCAACAACAATGCCGCCAGAAACAGGCGGCTATTTCAATTTGACAGGAGGATTTTAGAAATGATGAACACAGAGAACACCGCTTTACAGATGATTGCTGAAGCTGCCCGGTGTCCGGACTATGGCCCCGACATGGTTAAGGCCCTGATGGAAAAACTGGATATGAACGAGAAAGGCTTTGCGCTTCTGATGAACGTCGCCCCTTCCACGGTCCGGCTCTGGACCAGCGGTGCAGCGCAGCCATGCGGAACAGCAAAGCGGCTCATGCAGATTTACGAGACCGGGCCGGAGATCGTCGGCAAGATTGCCGGAGGGCAGCCGCCGGCAGATGGGAGGAATCTATAAATGGCACCGGTCACTATGAAAGATGATGCGCTTCCGCAGATTCACTTAGTCCGTGATACAGATTTAGGTGTATTTGCCTATGAGCTCCATATCCTGGCCGGGGATTTCCTGCGGGAAAGTGAATTCAACCTGCGCTCACTGGCAACCAACACCGGGCCGGATTCTATCGCTATCATGGGAAAAAACCACATATGGCTTGCTGATGCGCTGCTTGCCTACTGTCCTTCGGCGGAGCTTTACCGGATGGCCGCCATGACAGAATACCCCGCCGCCAGGGCTTTTCTGTTCCACACGGAGCGTAAGGAGGACGGACGGCTGTACGGGGATGTCCTGATGACGGACCTTGACACGCTGCGGCAGGACATAGAAAGAAATACCCTCTACCCTTACGGCGTCAGCATGGAATACCGGGACGGCACGAAGGCGGAGGCAGGCATTGAAAAATGGGAGGCAATGGAGCTGTGCGAAAAGGATGCCCTGAAAAACTGGAGCTACCTCTATGCGCCAGAGCAGGTGACAGAATGGCAGCACTTCTATCTGGACAGGTTCAGCCAGTGGAGGGGGCAGGCATTCTCCTATATGCCCCAGGATTTGGAGGAACTTCTGAATGTGGAATATATGGAGGCCGCCCAGAATCCCGATATGGATATGTACCGCATACCCCTGGGAACGGCGAAGCAGTTGCTTCTTGACGGGGCTTTGGTCTACCGCCTTCTTCCCGGAGGGGCGGAAAAGATTGCGCCTATTGCGGCTGTCCGGGCGGGCCTCTGGTATGAGCATTACCGGGAGTTTGCCGTTACCCCGGAGGACCTGGGAGCGCTTGACCGGCTGGTACGCAGGGAAACGGACCGGCTCATGGGAATACGCCCGCAGCTTGATAAATCACAGGAACGCCGCCCTTCCCCGGAGCGGTGACTTTTTATGACAGACTGGAGGTGATAAGGATTGGCAGATAACATACAGCATGAAGATTTCGGGGAAAAGATCGGCGGCGCGAAAAAAGACTTATGGAAAGACCGGGGGCTCTATGTGAATGACCTGGACGCCATGAATGACCGCGAAGCCGAGAAATTCGTAAAAAAAGATAATATCTGGAAGAAACCGGATTATCAGGCCATGCTTGATGATGGGATTCCCCTTGGCGTGGTGTATTTCATCAAAAAGGCGCGGGACGGGCTGAATGCCTCCCCGCAGTATTACCGCAGGGACGACACGCCGGAGAAACGCCTTGCAAGGCAGAAAGAATATATCCAGACGGTACGGGAGCTGCAGAGCGTGATTTCGGAAGTCCGCACCGTGGAGGACGCCATGCAGGTCTATGACCGTTTCTTTGTGGAAAACGGGTATCTGGAACAGGTGCAGGGCTGGGGCAGCGGCACCCATTACCAGGCAACGGAGAAGGGGCGTGAGAACCCGGCCATTACAAACAAGCTGTCCAATGCCCTGATGGTCCGTTCGGCAGGATATTTTGAGCGGAACTTTACACAGAAAGCGCAGAAGGAGCAGTTTGGCGTTTCCAAAGACCAGAAGGTGCCGAAAGGTTATGCGATCCATTTCAACGACGGGAAGAATATCTATTCCAAAAATAATGACTGGAAACCTGATACCTGGTATGTGACGAAGGGATATTCCATCTTACAGACTAATTTTGAAACGCGGGAGGCTGCCCTGAAATGGGTGCAGGAGCTGGCAAAAGGCCGCAGCAAAAGCGGAAAGACGCGGTTTGTGCCTCCACAGCTTATCGCTGTGCGGCGAACCGGGCCGGATTACAGAAACGGCGCAGAGATCACCGGTCAGCACTACCTTGATACTTTCGGATTTCGCGGCGGTGAGTTTGGGAACTGGATGAACCAGAATGACCGGCAGGCTTCCCTCAACATGGGTTTTGAAGCGCTCAAAGATTTGGCGGCAGCCCTACAGGTCAGCGACAAAGATATTGCCTACCAGGGAACGCTTGCTATCGCTTTTGGCGCCAGGGGCAGCGGCAATGCGGCGGCCCATTATGAACCGTTGCGCAAGGTTATCAATCTCACGAAGATGCACGGAGCCGGTTCCCTGGCCCATGAATGGTGGCACGGATTGGACGATTATCTGGGTACGAAAATGGGTGCAAAGGGGATGCTCTCGGAACAGCCCCGCCTCTATGCCCCGTTCCAAAAGCTGGTTGATACCATGAAATATAAGCCGGAGACACCGGAGCAGGCGGCGAAACGCACCGAAGCACAGACGGAGCGCACCCGGAAAAATGCGGCAAGCTGGCTGGATTCTGCGGTGCTCGGTTCTCTGAAACGGCATGGCAATGAGGAACAGATGGAAACTTACGCGGTTCTCAGGGAGGCGTTTCTGTCCGGCGAGGCCGGCTCCGTGGAACAGATCAGTGCCTTTAAGAAGTCTGTCACCGGGCGGGTGATCCCCAAAAGTGAGCGGGAAAGGCTGGAATTATTCGAGCACATGCTGTCCGGGATGCAGGCACAGGAGGCCCCGCAGATCGGACGTGTGGAGACCGATTTTTACCGGAACTCCGTGCGCATGGGCAAGGAATGTGAAAAGGACGGCGGCTATTGGGACAGTAACGTGGAAATGACCGCCAGGGCCTTTGCCTGTTATATCAAAGATAAGCTGCCCTATCAATCGGATTATCTGGCGGGTCATGCGGATTGTGCCGTTACCTTTGTTTCCGATAAAGACGGAAAAATGGAGGTTTTGAAAGCCTATCCTGAAGGTGAGGAACGGCGGGCTATCAACGCGGTATTTGACGAAATTGTGGCAGACCTGAAACGGGAGCAGATACTTACCCATTCGGATGTGACGCTGCCCCTTCCGGCGCAGCCATTAGCGGAGAATGAGCAGATTTCCATATTTACGGCAGAGCGGCCTTCGGTCATGGCGCAGCTTGCAGCGGCGAAGCCGGCAGAAAAAACTACCCCGGCACAGGCGGCCCCGAAAAAGAGCCGTGTGCCGGAGATTTAAGGAGGTGTGAAAGATTTTGGAAGAAAATAAAGATTACCGTGCTTACCGGTACGGCGATCATTTGGAACCAGGTGCAGAGCTGAAAATCGAGCACAGTGTTTCTTGTGAAGATGTGGATATTTCCTCCCTAATTACAATGGGCGCCGAAAATCTGGAGGCCATGCGCCAGGGAAGTATCGACGGTGAACAGAAAGCCTATGAAATTGTGGTCGCGGCGGCAAAGCAATGGGAAAAGCAGGCAGCCGCCACGCAGATGATCAACCGGGCGCTTTCTTACCTGCGAACCCCGGAGGTGACGCATACCGCAAATGAATGGCGCAAAACCGACAACTGGCGGAATGACGAAGAAATCAGCAACCGTGTCTACCGCATGAGTTGTGGTATTTGGGAAGATACCAAATATGACCGGGAAACCAAACAGAGCGTACTGGTTGCCTGGTATGTGACCTGGGATGTCTATGTGAACTCCCCAAAGCAGGGTTATGGCGAAAAGATTGCCGGGCAGAATCAGAAACGCTACACGGACAAGGCCGCCGCTGAAAAGTATCTGGAAGGCCGGAAAAAAGCCTACTCCCATTTATTCACGGAAATTTCCCCGCAGATACCAAAACAGTATGAGCACCATTTTACCGTGTATGGAACGCTCCTGCCGGGGTACACGGTGGAGGGTCAGGAACCGGCAAAACCAGACCGCACCGCCACCGAAGTTTCGGAGGGCGGTATTTCTATACCTGAAAAGCCGGAGAAACCTTCCGTGCTGGGAAAGCTGTCTGCGGCCAAAACGCAGGAGAAAACACCTGCTGCTCCCGGTGCGGCAAATAAAAAGAAGGAGGATATGCAGATTTGAAAGTGTTGATGATAGAGCCTGGGAAAGCACCTTATGAGGCCGAGCTTGACGGAAGCCTTGAATCCATGCAGAAGGCAGTCGGGGGAGGCATAGAGGGCTACTACCCTTATGCGGAGCCTGTCGCGATTGTCTGCAATGATGAAGGGAAAATAAACGGGCTGCCCCTGAACAGGGCAATTTATAATGAGGACGGCGAAATGATCGAGATCATGGCGGGCACCTTTTTCATGGCCGGTCTCGGTGAGGAAAGTTTTACCAACCTTCCCGATTACTTTATGGATCAGTATAAGGAACAGTTCAAATATCCGGAAAAATTTTACCGGCTGGCGGGTGAGATCGTTGCGGTGAAGCAGCCCCTCCCGCCGGAGGAAAAGCAGCAGCCGGCCCCTGTCATGGAGGAACCGGACGGGGATGACATAAGGCTTGACGACACCACGGATTTGGCCTTTGATCTGGATGAATTTTTCAGGCAGAACAGCGGGGCCTATGCAGGCCTGTACCCGGATTCCCATGCAGAGAAAGAGCGCATGGCGGACGAGCTGCTTTCAGGAGATACCGGAAAAATCCGAATGGGGCTGGCGGCATTTGAGCGTGAGGAACACATGGAGGGAGAAACAGCGCCGCTTTTAGCGCGTATTTCTTCCTATGAGAAAGAGTACGGGATCAGCACTTATTCCATTTACCAGCTTGGCTTATCAGACAATGCAGACAACCTCCGTTTTATGTCCCTGGACTGGTTGGAACGCAAAGGGCTTTCCGTGGACCGGGATCATTACCGGATGGTCTATGCAGGGCAGCGGGAACCGGGCGAGACACTGGAGGATATTTACAGGCGGTTCAATATCGGCCACCCGGAAGATTTTAAGGGTCATTCCCTTTCCGTTTCTGATGTGGTAGTCCTGCATGGGAATGGCGCGGATGCCGCTTGGTACGTGGACAGTATTGGCTTTCAGGAACTGCCGGATTTCTTCGGCACAGGGGCGCCGGAGGCGAAACGGGATGTATCGGTACGGGAACAGCTTGGCAATGCAAAGAAACAGGCAGCACAGGCAGAGCCGAAAGCGCCGGATAAAAAGGCCAGAGAGCCGGAAAGGAGCTGATAGCCTATGCTGATGGCAGTAGAGGGACCCTATGCGCTGATGGTGCAGCCGGACGATATGTTAATCTCTCCCCGTGAGGTAGACGAACATTTTGGGACAATGGCCTGCTTCCATCCCCGCTATGCGCTGGGTGACAGCCACAATTACATGGATAAAGATGATTTCCTGCGGGAGATGTATTTAGATACTGTGGGGCATGATGAAGCGGGTCTGAAACGCTATGAACATATGGTGAACATTGTGAGCAGCCGGTTCCGACGCGGGCCAAAGACGGAGGAACGGGCGGTTGATGACGCCATGCTGAAGGTGATCTCCGAAAAATACATTACGCTGCCCCTTTATCTGATGGATCATAGCGGCCTTGCCATGCAGACCACAAGTTTCAATGATCCCTGGGACAGCGGGCAGGTCGGGTGGATTTATGTTTCCAAGGAGGATGCGCTAAAGGAATTTGGCGGCGAAAAAATGACCGGCGCCCTTCGGAAAAAGGCGGAGGATCTGATGCGCAGCGAAGTGGCCGCTTATGATTCCTACCTGCGGGGCGAGTGCTACGGCTTTGAGCTTTATAAAAACGGCGAGCTTACGGATAGCTGCTGGGGCTTCACGGGCGATCTGGACGATGCCTGTAAGGATATGGCTGAATATCTCCCGGAGGGCTGTAAGGATATGGTGACGCATTTAGAGGAACAGAGCCACCCGGCGACCATCATTAAGACGCTTTTGAAACACGCGAAAATCCAGGTGGACCAGGCAGCAAAAGCCTTTGAGCACGCCCCGCGCCAGCAGGTGATCGGGGACGCCCGTTAAACAGTTATTTCCTATTTATAGTTACAGATTCTATCAGGAAGGAGGATGCACATGCAGGAAGAATTGGAACAGCGGACCGTATCGGTCTCCATTCAGGCGGCAAAGCTGTCCGGGCGGGTGCTGCGTTCTGCGATTGCCGCCGTGCTCAGGAAAATGGAGCAGGAACGCACTACCCCGAAAGTCGGCAGAAACAGCATGAAACGGCTGACCTATAAAGACCCAGGAGCCAATACCATTGAAGTGTCCGGCAGAATCCGCTCTTTTGAGCGGTACGCCAGGAAACACCAGGTCCGCTACCATATTGAAAAAGAGCTGGGGACCGATCCCCCGAAGTGGACGGTCTATTTCAAGGCAAACCAGGCGGATGCTCTGACAGCAGCTTTTAAGGAATATACGAGAAAGGACCTTACCCGCAGCACCAGGCCGTCGCTTCTTTCGCAGCTTCATAAGTTCAAGGAGCTGGCGCAGGCACTTGGTCGTGACCGGGTGAAAAACAAGGAGCATGGAGGGCCGGAACGATGAAGATAGATACCGATGCTCTCAAAAAGCAGGTGATCCTTCACCTGCCCTATCTTTTGTTCCTTCTGGTATTTGCGAAGCTGGGCGAGGCGGTGCGTCTTGCCCCCGGAGCGGATGCCTCACAAAAGCTGCTTGGGCTTTCCGAAGGATTTACTCTGGCGTTTCAGAGTATGTGGCCGGGTGCGGCGCTGGACTGGCTGGTGGGATTATGCGGTGCAGTGATTGTGCGGCTGGCTGTCTATCTCAGAGGAAAGGACGCAAAAAAATACCGCAAAAATGTGGAATACGGATCGGCCCGTTGGGGCAACAAAACAGACATTGCCCCTTTTATGGACCCGAAACCGGAAAACAACATTATCCTGACGCAGACCGAGGGGCTTATGATGTCCGGCAGGCCGAAGAATCCTGCTCATGCCCGCAATAAGAATGTGCTGGTAGTCGGTGGTTCCGGCTCTGGCAAGACGAGATTTTTTATAAAGCCCAATCTTATGCAGATGCACTCAAGTTATGTCGTTACCGATCCGAAAGGTACGGTCTTGATTGAGGTGGGAAAGCTGTTAAGCCACGGCAATCCAAAACTGGACAAGGACGGCAATCCGGTCCGGGGAAAGAATGGAAAAATCGTATATGAGCCTTATAAAATCAAGGTGTTCAATACGATCAATTTCTCAAAAAGTATGCACTACAACCCTTTTGCCTACATTCACAATGAGAAAGATATTCTGAAACTGGTAACGGTGCTGATCGCAAATACCAAAGGGGAAGGAAAATCAGGTGACGATTTCTGGGTCAAGGCCGAAACCTTGCTTTACACGGCGTTGATTGGCTATATCTATTATGAGGCCCCCACAAACGAGCAGAATTTTTCCACTCTGGTAGAAATGATAAACGCTATGGAGGTCCGGGAGGATGACGAAAGTTTCAAAAATGCCGTTGACCTTCTCTTTGACGCACTGGAACAGAAAGACCCGGATCACTTCGCCCTCCGGCAGTATAAGAAATACAAACTTGCGGCGGGCAAGACAGCAAAATCTATCCTTATTTCCTGCGGTGCCAGACTTGCCCCCTTCGACATTAAGGAAGTCCGGGAGATCACTATGTACGACGAGCTGGAGCTTGATCTGGTTGGAGACAGGAAAACGGCGCTGTTTTTTATTATCAGCGATACGGACGCGACCTTCAATTTCCTTGTCAGCATGGCCTATACGCAGTTGTTCAACCTGCTGTGTGAGCGTGCCGATGACAAGTACGGCGGCAGGCTGCCGGTACATGTGCGGTGCCTGATCGACGAGGCCGCCAATATCGGGCAGATTCCAAACCTGGAAAAGCTGATGGCAACGATCCGTTCCAGGGAGATTTCGGCCTGTCTGGTCCTTCAGGCGCAGAGCCAGTTAAAGGCGCTTTATAAGGACAACATGGACACAATCATCGGCAACTGTGACGCTTCCCTTTTCCTGGGAGGCAAGGAAGAAACCACCTTAAAAAGCTGGAACTCCCTGCTGGGGAAAGAGACCATCGACATGTATAACACCAGCGTCACGAAGGGCACCCAGGAATCCCACGGCCAGAACTTTCAGAAATTGGGAAAGGATTTGATGTCGGTGGACGAGCTGGCCGTGATGGACGGCGGGAAATGCCTCCTGCAGATCAGGGGCGTCCGGCCTTTCCTCTCCCGGAAGTACGATATTACCAGACACCCGAACTATAAATATCTGTCGGATTATGCCCCTAAGAACGCTTTTGACATTGAGAAATTTTTATCCACAAAAATGCCGATGCGTCCTGGCGAGCTGTACCGCAATTATGAGGTCACAGCGGAGGATTTGGAGGCTCCGGCTGTAGGATAATGTAGCTGCCTGTTAAAGTTTCTGGCTTTGGCGGGCTTTTTCTTTTCACCGGAAGGAGGTTTTATTGAGGATTCGTGCCCCTCCCCTGACAACTGAATACTTTCCAGGTACGCCCTGGACTATGCCGCCCCTGTGCTTTATGTAAATTTTCTTGAAGCACAGGGGCGTTTTTTCGTTTCCGGCCTGAAACGGCCACACCACAAAAACAATATTTCTTAAATTAAAGGAGGAACTATATGGCTTTTTTTGCAAGTGCGATTGATACCCTGAAAATCCTGGTTATAGCTCTGGGCGCCGGCCTCGGCGCATGGGGCGTCATCAACCTTCTGGAAGGTT
>NZ_JBQIOP010000071.1:0-14470 GCF_056822245.1 Petralouisia sp.
CATCAGTTAGCTATTTTCATTATACAGTATAAACACCGAAAAAAGGAACCTTTTACCATTCAAAATGTAAAAGATTCCTTAAGTTAATGACATTGTGAAAATACTGGACTTTCAAGGGTTTCACTAATTTCATTATTCTTCTTGGAATTATCTCTTGGAGAACTGCGGAGCGCGACGAGCCGCCTTGAGGCCGTACTGAAATTCTCTTAGCGCCGTTTTTCCTTGATTTTACGGGCTTTCCCGACTTTTCATTATTCAGTTATCCTATGTGGGGACCACGAAAAATAGCAATTTTTCAATCATCCGTGGCCTGACGAAAAGCACCATTTACCACGCCAAACAACTCCTCTGGCTTATTATACTTCACCTTTGCGTAGATGTCCATAGTTGTTTTGCTGTTTTCATGCCCTGCAAGGTACTGGACAGTCTTAGGGTCAACCCCGGAATACAGCAGGTTGGTGATATAGGTGTGACGCAGCAAATGTGGTGTCACATGGAAATCCAGTGTATACTGAATCTTGGGATTATTTTTCTGCGTCATCCCCAGTGACGGTGTGACGGTGTACTTGATGCTCTGCCCATTTACATATTTATAATAGTTACGCGCCTGAGTAGAGCGGACCACCACATACTGCCATACCCTTTGAAACTGTGAAGCGGATAACGCCTCCCCGTTGCTGTCGCAAATCACATATTCCGAAACAGAGGTTTCTTTGACTTCCCGCAGGCAATCTACCAAGCACTTGGGAATTGGTATGTCCCTCCGGGCTGCTTTCGTTTTTAATGTGGTGGAAATCACCGGTCGGTTATGTTCTGTGCGCCATGCTCGCCTTACAGATATGTAGGGAGTAGGTTCGTCCAGGAATACACAGTCCCATTGCAATGCAAGGATTTCTTCCCGACGTAGACCGGAATACAATCCAAGCACAATAAATAAGTGGGGAGGAAGTCCTTTGACCGTATCCAAAAGCACCTCTACCTGCTGATCTGTCAATGCCTCTTTCTTTTTCGCGGCCTTGCCACCCTTTCCCGATATGCCCACACAAGGGTTGCATTGAAGTATTCGGCTGCGCTCTGCCGAGTAAAAAACGCATTTGAGGAGCATATTCACCTTACTGTATAATCCCTCTGATTTTTTCGACAGCGGTACAAGCGCCAGCCGAATATCATCCGCTGTGACTTCCTCCATATACATCTCCCCCAGGGGCTTGATGATATAGTTCTTCATATCAGCGGTATAACCTCTCAATGTAGCAGCGGTCACTTTGGCAGACTGCATCAGCAGCCACTTCTCGCAATACTCAGCTACTGTTGGATGCTGCCGATGAAAGACAATCTCCTCCACCTGCCGCCGCGCTTCTAATTGTTTCTCATATAGTTCTTCGCAAGTGGCAGCATACAAACTCACCTGCTTGCCATCTGCATCCATAATCCGGGTTCTGTAATATTGGATTCCTTTTAACATGATGGTTCCGTACTTTGGAATCTCAGTTTTCTTTTTAGCCATTTTGGACCTTCCTTTCCTGAAATGTGCGGCCTATGTACCTACACTCCCTTTTTATCAGAAAGTCCCAATTTAATCAAAGATACGGCCAGCGTAAAGCAAAGAGCGAGACATCCTTGCCTCGCTCTTTCTGTGTTTTCTGTTTTATCTTATACAGCATCCCATTGGGCAAATGCACCGCCCATAGCTCTCACAAGTTGATCTGGCCTGTTGTATTTGACCTTGGCGTAAATGTCCATAGTGATTTTACTGTTTTCATGGCCTGCCAGGTATTGGACCGTTTTGGGGTCCACCGATGAATGAATCAGATTTGTGATATAAGTATGACGCAGCTGGTGCGGTGTAACTTCAAAATCCAGGCTGTAAACAACTTTGCCATTATGGGCTGCTTTTTCTCCGAGGACCGGTGTAACCGTATGCTTTACGCGCTTTCCATCTTCATACCGGTAATAGCAGCGTTCCTTAACCGTTCTGGTAACAATATACTGCCAAAGCCGCTTGAACTGCGTATAAGACAGTGGTTCACCATCTCGATTGGCAACCACATAGTCCGAAGTGGAAGTTGCCTTTGCTGCTCTTAAGCACTCTGCCAGACAAATGGGGAGGGGAATGTTTCTCTCCGCCGCTTTTGTCTTTAACTCGGTGAGAATAACCGGCCTGTTATGCTCTGTGTGCCATGCCCGCCTTACCGTCAGATATGGGGTGTCCGTATCCAGATATACAGAATCCCATTGTAACGCAAGGATTTCTTCCCGCCGCAATCCAGCATACAAGCCGAGCATAACAAACACATAAGGCGGTAAACCCCGAATAGCATCTAAAAGGCGTTCTGCTTGTTCATCTGTCAATGCCTGCCGTTCCGCTTGAGGAACACCCCCGCCCTTTGCATCCAAATACATAGTCGGATTTTCGTCAATCACATGGCTCTCTTTCGCTGCCCGGAAAATGGACTTATAAAGAATCACCACCGACTTGTAAACCGAAGCCGATTTTTTTGAAACAGGAACAAGTGCCAGCTGAATGTCATCCAATGTTACATCTGCCATCCGTTTTTGCCCCAGCTCTTTGATGATATGCCGCCGCACCTTAGATGTATAATCAGTCAGTGTGGTGGCACGAATATGAACCGACTGCATCAGCAGCCATTTTTCGCAATATTCAGCAACAGTGGGCGATTTCCGATGAAAAGTGGCATTGTCAATCTGCTCCAATGCCTCTATTTCTCTATCGTACAGTTCTTCAGGCGTTCTTGCATAAAGAGCGATGAGCTTTCCATTCGCATCTCTTATCCTGGTTCTGTAATACAGGACACCTCTTTTCATGACAGTGCCATATTCCGGAATTACAACTTTTCTTCTTGCCAATTCCGTCACCTCCTAAAAATAATCTCCAGCGCTGTATCTTTGTTTTACCAGATATACAGGGTTCCAGCAAGGATACGGAATGAGTCATGCTCTGGCACTTCGTGGTTTGCGGTACGTTGTCCCTTTTTCCACCGGCTTCGCACGATGGGTACATTTTGCGATATACTCCTGAAGGCCCGCATCAGTGAAGTATACGCAACCATTCTGCACATACTGAACATAGGCAATCAGACCGTTATTACGTGCGGCATCCAGCGTGGCAATACTGATCCCCAAAATTTTTGCAGCTTCTTTTCGTGTAATAAGTTTTTCCATGAAGCATATTCCCTCCAATCTGTCAAGTTTGTCATTGTGCTTTCAAAATCACATGAATACGCTGGCAGACGAAACTACCAGCGCATGGTATCTGATCTTGAAATAGAAAGCTATCACAGCAAAAAAGCCGAAGAATCACTTTCTAATTTATATATCTCTGCTTCTCGTCACATTTGCCACGCCCCCTGACGATGGGGACATAACAGGCCGCTCCCGGCAGAGCTGTCATAACTCCGCAGCGCCGTTTTACTCGTGCGCCGCAGGGTTCCCCCCAAGTCTTTGGCGGGCCGTGAGGAAGTATCTTTAAGCCCCCGCACCATCATCGCGCCCGGAACGCCATCTCCGGGTTTAAGGCTGGACGTAGATCGCTCGGATTGCCTGTCTGTCATCACCTCCTGCAAGCAACCGTCCTGGCGGCGCGCCTTTTCCGCTTCGATACGGGTTATGTACCTGTTATGCCGTATATTCAGTTGTCAAGCTGCAATGAGGGGCAAGAGGACTTGTCCCTTCAATGTGTAGGCATTGGGAAAAGCCGTTTGTCACCCTTGATTCAAAAATATTTTGATTTTTTTCAAACGTTTATAGATGACATTCCGGGAACAGTTCCACAGCCTTGCGACATCGGCCTGCCGGTATCCGTCCACAATGAGCAGGGTCAGCAGTTCCAGATCGTCCTCCGGCAATTTGCAGAGCCGCCGGTACAGCAGTTCATCCTCCAGGGAGGACAGCCAGCCAAACCGCCGGGAATCCACATCGCCGGTGTCCCAGGTGCAGGACAGGGATTCAAATTTTCGGAACAGGCAGGACTGCTCGCTCTCGTCCTCACACTGTTCGCTGGGAAGGGCCTGTACGCGGTTCTGATAGGTCCGCTGGCTGCAAAACCAGGTCCAGTCATATTCCTTCATCGCCGCGATCTGCCTATCGTCCATACCGGCTGCGCGGTATTCCTGTTCCAGCCGGGTCCATTCTGCATCAAACTTCCTTTTCTCATATCCATAGTGAAAGCCCATAGTTTTCCTCCATTTCGATTCAGGCGTGGTTGACGGGTGAATCGAATGGAGGCGGGGACCGGCAGCCGGGTCCCCACAAACAATGGAACCTATGAAATTGTCGGGCTATGTAGAAAAAGCGCGGGGCAGGGGGAGGTTTGTCGTTTCTTTTTCCCCATACAGTGCGCTTTTTGTCTTTTTTGCCAGAATATCCCTTCTTTTTGCCGAAAAAGGGCAGACAAAAACAGGGCGCAGATGATTGTTGCATCATCTGCGCCCTGAACGTATCGGTTATTCTGTTATTCAAGCCTCTGCCCCATAAGGGCAGAGATAGAGCAAAAGGGACGTTTACGCATAGACGGCCTCCATAAAATTAACCGCTATGCGACAAAGAAGGATTGGGTCAGCCGGGATTGCGGCACCTAATTACCTCACAACGGTATTCGGTTGTATCGCTTCAGGAATCTCCAAGGCTGATGCCGCTCCTTTCCCGTCCTATTTTCTGGCCCCGTCCGAGCCGATGGCGTAACCGTCAATGGTGGTATTGACCGCCATGGAACCGTCCGAATGGAAATAGTACCATTTACCGTCAATCTGTTTCCAGCCGCCAGTAAACATCCAGCCGTTATTATCCAGCCAGTACCATTTTTTATCGTCTTGCAGCCAGCCGGTGGCAGGTTTCCCGTTTTTCATGTACTGCCAGGAGCCGCTGTGGTTCTGCATCCAGCCCTGGGCGGTCTGCGGGTCAATGACAATCTCCACAAACCGCCGCAGGACGGTAGCGACCTCGGCGCGGGTGGCGGTTCCTTTCGGGTCAAAGCGGTTGCCGCCTTTTCCCGCCATGATGCCCGCCTGCTGCATGGCTTTGACTTCCTTTGCCGCCCAGCCGCTGATCTGCGCGTTGTCCGCAAAGGTCACAGCTTCATGGGCAGCCGGCAGGTCATAGCCCAGCTTTTTCGCGTAATTTGCCATAATGACCGCCATCTGTTCCCTGGTGATATTGGTGTCCGGGGAAAAGGTGGTGGCGGAGGTGCCGTTTACAATGCCTTTTTCTGCCGCCCAGTTCACATAAGGGGCATAGTAGGTGTCTGCTTTCACATCGGTAAATTTCCCGGTTTTGTAGCTGTTCGGGTCGATGTCCGCCAGCCGCCCCAGGGCGGTGACGAACATTCCCCGCGTCATGCCGGTGTCGGGGCTGAATTGGTTGTTACCAGTACCAGCGAGCAGCCCCCGGCTGGCTACGAAGATGATGTTATCCTCAGCCCAGTGGTTCTTAATGTCTGTAAAGACCGGGACAGGGTTCTTGTAGCCGATGCCGTAGATGCTGAAATGCCCGGTTTCAAAAACAACCGTACCCAGGTCAGGGTCATAGCTGGATTTTGTCAGCCATTCCACCTTGCCCTTGCCATCTACATAGACCGCATAGAGATTTCCGGTCTTTTCGTCCTTTGCCGGAGCATAAGGCAGACGGACAGCGATGGTGTGGCCGTCAAAATCGGTAATCGGCGTTTCTTTCCCGCCGGAGAGATACACCAGCGACAGGTCATAGACCGGCCTTGTGCCGATGGCAGCTTTGGCTTCTTTGGATAAACCGGACGGGTCTGTCTGTTTCACCCGGAAAATAACGTCCCCGTTTGCCGACAGGGTATCCAGCCATTTCAGCAGTTTTGTGTCCATTCCTCCAACAACCACGCCCTCAATGTTGATTTCCAGCCGCTTCACCTTTTCGCGGACGAGGGTGTTCAGGGTTTGGGCGTTAATAGTTACGTTAAAAGAGTTCTGTCCTTCTTTTGGCGTGACAGGAATGACAACCGCCACGCCGTTAGCGGTATTGCCGTTCTTTTTGGCGTCGTTCTTTGCCGTGTTGATGGCAGACTGGACAGTGCCGTTATCCACCGCCACATTCCCGTTTTTATCCGGTGTTGCCGGTTTGGTCTGGCTGATGGTAGGAGTGTCCGGCTTGGTTTCGTCGGGACGCGCTACAATCGTGGAGCCGCCGCCGGACGAACCATTGTCACCGCTGGAAGAACCGCCGCCGGATGAGGAACCTCCCCCGCCACCTGAACCGCCAGAGTTTCCGCCGCCGTTGCTGTTCCTTTCAAATACCGCTTTGACAGTCACATTTGCGGCGGGCATGGTAAAGCTGTTATTACTGATTGTCACGCCGCCGGAAATGACTTGCCATTCCTTGAAGTGATAGCCGCCGTCCGGTGTGGCGTTCAGGGTGATTTTTGTTCCTTTCTCCGCTGATGATGGGGAAGCGGAAGCTGTGCCACCTTTACCGGCCTGCACTGTTACGGTGTATTTAGCAGGCGGCAGGGGTTTACTGGTAATTGTCAGGGTTCCGTTCTCATAGACGATTCTGTCTTTGTAATTACCGCCCTCCGGGACTTCCGCTCCGCTGGCCGTGACCGTCACAGAGCCGGTTTTGGAGGTATCCGGGGCTTCGGCATAGGCTACGGTTGGCGGGGTTTTCAGGTTTTCACCTTGAACAAGGCCCGTGATGTTACAGTCTGCCGCAGAGAATACGGGGGCAGTTTCCCCCACATAAATCGTTTTGCTTGGGGCGGTAACTCTGATTTCCGCCTGTTCAATCACAACGGGAATCGTTGTGCTGCCAGTGTAGTTCCGATCCTCCGGGTCCACGGAAACGGTGAGGGTGTAGTTCCCGGCATTGACCGGGGCCGCATGGTTCGGGGTATCCCAGGTGTAGACAAAGCCATTTACGTTTACCGTCTTGCCGTCCACAGAGGCGGTGGCGGTCTGCTGGTATTCAATGGGACTGCCATTATAGGTACGCCCGGTCAGTGTCACGCCGGAAATGTCCACGGACTGCTTGTTGACGCTCCGCACGTTGATGGTGGCGGTCATATCCTCGAAGTTTTGGGTATGGATGGTAACGGTGATGGTTCCGATTTTAGTTTCGCTGTCGCTCTCCACCGCCTTAATGGGCAGGGTGAGGGTCTGGCCGTCAATCTTTGCGCCGCTGTCGTAGTAGCTGCCCAGATTGACCGGACCAAGCTCGTAGGTGACGGCGGTGCTGCCCAGGCTTATGCCCTCCGGCACATCGGGCCGCAGAGCGCCCAGGCCGTAGGTGTAAGTATGCTCCTGCTTATTGGCAACCGCCAGATCGCCGGTCTTGGGGGTGAGGGGCGCAGCTTTGCGGATGGTCACGCTGGCCGGGACCGCTCCTGCGGGCCGGGTCACAGTGTAATTCTCCGCGTCCGCGCCGGTGAGGGTCATTGCGGGCAGGGTGAGGTTGGTATAGGTTCCCGCGTTGGAGCCGTTCAGGGTTCCGGTCAGGCCGGTGGTATCAACGGATACGTCATCGCCGTTCAAGATTCCGTCCAGCGTCACGCCGGTGATCTGCACCGAATTGGTCCCGTCATAAGCCCTGCCCTCCGCCGTTGCTCCGGTGGCGGTCAGCGGGGCGGGAGTGACCTCGAAGATGACCATTTTAGTATAGATATTGCTTTCCGAGCCAGGCCATTTCACGGTAACGTCATACGAGTAACTCCCAACTGCCAGCGTCTCCGGCAGGGTAAAGCTGGCTCCCGTCCCCTCGGCAGTGCTTCCATTGGACCAGCTAAAAGTTGCCCCCGGCAGGGTGGAGGAACAGGTTAGCGTGATCGGCTTTCCATATTGCATAGTTTGGCCGTGGGCCGGCGTTGTGATCGTACCATCCGTTTTCGTATAGCCGCAGTTTTCACAGCTGCGCCGGATGGTAACAGCGTTCTCATTATGTTCCGGCGTCCACGAGCCGTAGGTATGCGCCTCTGTTTTGGTCCTGCCGCAGAACTGACAAGCAGTGATGTGATGCTCCCCGCCGCTGTCGGGCGTATAGGTGTACTGACAGTCCTCCGCAGCTCCCGCATACCCGCAGGCCAGACAGGTCATGTCGTGGGTTTCCGCGCCTTCATTCGGCGTGTACTCACAGACGCCCTCGCCGGTATGGTTGCACTTCTTCACCGTCACTGTGCCGGCCAGCGACTTATTGCCCAGCACACCCGTAAAGGGGGTTGTGCCGCTTTCGTCAAAATAGGCGTACCGGGTGTCGCCGCTGTGGGCCAGCAGGCCGCCGAGGGTGAGAGAGGAGGATTGGCTCACTATGACAATTGCCCCCGCCGTCCCGGAGTATTTTCCACCTGAGAGTTGAACAGACTGTGCATTGCTGACGGCCAATCCATAACCGCCGCCTGTGTTCTGTATGGTCACATTTTCGGTGACGGATAGAGATCCTCTCTCATCATTGACATTTACATCAGCATATTGCGATCCCACACCGGTAAAGGTTCCACCTTTCAGCGTGGCATTTCCCCCCACATCAAGAGCGGTGCCGCTTGCAGAAACAACCTCGCCCGCACCCTGAATGGTCACATTTGCGTTACTCAAAATGCTGATAGCTGTTCTACCAGTGCAGGTGATGGTATGCCCACCCAGGTCCAGGTTGCAGGTGATTTGGATGTCGAGTACTGGTGTTCGCGTCACATCCTTCAGCAGCGTAATGGTCGCGCCATCGTTTTCCGTTTTGAACGCATCCTCCAAATTGCCCACATAGGTGGTAGAGCCGTACTTCTCCACCTTCGCAACGGCGGAAATATTGACATTTACCGTCCCTGCCGCGTCCGCCATATTGTTATTCTCAACGAATTTCGCGGTGAGGGTGATTCCCGTGCCCGGGCCTCCCGCGGCAAGCAGCACATCGGCGGCGCTGACCTCCATGGTGTAGCTGCCGTCCACTGCGTCCACAGGCTCGGACACCTGGGTGTCATTCACAAACACCGCCATTTGGCCAGCGGCGGGCGCAGTGAGACTGGCCGCGAACATGGCGGAGTTGTCCGGGGCCTTCCCGGTAGCGGTGGGCGTGGCCTTGACGGTGATGGTGTCGCCGGCGGTGAAGTCTTTGGTTGGGGTTTCGCCTTTGTAGGTCTGCACCTTGCCCTCAGATAAGTCTGTGCCGGACTTCTGGAGCGTGATGGTTTTTGTGAATGTATTTGTATTATCGTTATTGTTTGTATAAGTAGCGGTATAGTGCAGATCGTCTGTCTTTGCAACCGCCAATGTCCAGCCACCGACCGTAAAGGTCTGCCCGCAAATCGTAACGCCTTTGCCCAGCTCGCCGGACAGCTTGGTTGCAATATCCGCCGTCCTGTCCTCCCCGGTATAGTGCCAGTCCTCCGGGACAGAGATCATATCCGCCGTCAGATTTTCGGTGGTGAACGCATTGCCGCCGCTTAATGTGCCGCTCCCGGAGAGGCTGGCCCCAAGGGGGATGTTCAGCGTATAGCCCCCAGGGACAGTATAGCTCCCGTCAAGGGTCACATCGCCGCAGACAGTGCCTGCGCCGTTCTCAAACACGATGCCGGTGGTTTTGTTGACGGTCGCCGCTGCGGTTGTGTTCCCGCCGTTGCCGATGGGAGCGCCCTCATAACCTTCCCAAGCGACCTCTGTGGGACTGGAAGCGTCCACAATGCCGCCGGAAATGGTGACGCTGCCGGTGCCGCCGGTACATCCGCCACTGGTGTACTGGGTGCTGTAATAGTACCCACCGCCGCCGCCAATGCCTGCGGCATAGTCGCCTCCAACGGCGGTCACTGTGCCGCCGCTGATGGTGACGGCGCCATCGCCGGATTTATAGCTGGAGTTCGGACTGGAAGTGCTGCCACCGCCGCCAATCCCTGCACCAAAGGAGCTGCCAGTGGCTTTTATCGTGCCGCCATAAATTTGGATATTGCTGCCGGTGCCTCCGTTCTTCCCGCCACCGCCGCCGATGCCCGCGCCGCCATATTGTGTGCCAGTGGACGCCGCTGTGACGCTGCCGCCATAGATGGTGATGTTGTCGCCAGTCCCACCGGCACCTTGTTGGCTACCACCGCCGCCTATCCCTGCGCCAGCGACGAACCCTTCGCCGCTGTTGGCGGTGACCGTGCCGCCCAAAATAATGACCGCACCGCTGCTGCCGCCATTTCCAGAGCTGGGGGTGCCGCCGCCGATACCCGCACTGCTACAGTAGCCGGACTGACCACCGCCGGTTGCGTTGATCACGCCGCCGTGAATGGTGATCGCGCCGCTGTCAGGGGCAGTTCCAGAGCCGCCGATGCCCGCGCTGGCGTTACTCTCATAAGTGGCTCCATTACGGAAAAACACACCTGTGGCGTTCAGCGTCCCTGTGCCGCCCGACTGGGCGTAGATGGTCAAACTGTTGTCGGTGGTCACCACAATGCCCTTTTGCGCGTCCAGGGTACAGCCGTCCGCCAGGATCAGGTTCACCGCCCCGGTGACAGTGATGGGTTCGGAAATGGTGACGGTGCTGTTGACCACATACCAGCCCGCGTCCCATGCCGTCATGCTGTCTGTCACAGGGGTGCAGCTATCGGCGGTTTTGGTTGTGTATGTAACCCCGCCGTTCCAGGACGCTTCCTGATAATTGACAGATTCCGCTATTGGATCGGGGTCGTTGGCCGCGTCCAGCGCCTCTTGCAGCGCATAGATGCGGGAGAGGTTGATCTCCTCCTGTTCGTCCTCGTTCAGCTCCCGGTAAAGGTCGAGGATATGGTCAAGCTGCCCGCGCACATCGTCCGCGTTATCCTCCGTCACCTGCTCCGGCAGGGCGGCGATCAAGTCCTCGATGGGGCAGATACGGCACTCATAAGTACACGGACTTCCTTCACTGTCCTCCGATTCCGGCTGGTAGCCGCAGGCATCGTCATGTTCCTGATGATGCTTGCAGATGCCGGTATCTTCCGGCTGTTTTGTATCTTCTTTTTCAGCTTTCCCTTTGCAGTCCGACAGGCCGGCATCCTCTGCGCCGCAGACCGGGCAGTCAGGATTGATTTGACCCTCTGTACAGAGGGTCAAACAAGAGCATTGCTCTTGTTTGATGATTCCTGTTTCCGGTTCCTCGTCGGCTTCGCCGCTGTCCTGCGGATTGCAGATTTCACACACATAGGTGCATGGTGTTCCCGGCGTACTTTCGGTGTAGCCGCACTCGCTGTCATGCTCATGCCGGCAGTCCAATTTTTCCGTAATACAGCCGCTTTCCCCATCGCAGATATGGGGGCAGTTTTCCGGCTCCCGTTCCTCTGCATTTGCCGGGGTAGCCTCGTTGTCCGATACGCTGTCCTCTGTTTCCTCTGGGTAACATTCCGGCGTATGCTCGTGGACGCACTCGGTCACTTCGGTGTAGCAGTCCTCTGTGTGTTCGTGGCCGCATGGCGTTCCCGGCGTTTCTTCCTTGTAGCCGCAATCGTCCGTATGCGCGGTGTGGTGTTCGCACAGCCCGGTTTCCGGCTGTCCTCTGTCTGCCACCGCATGAACCGGAGTTCCTGACATGGTGACGATCATCACCGCAGACAGCAGGAACGCCAGCGGCCTCCTTAACTTGTTTCTCATAAAATGCCCTCCTGATATTTTGAAAAATGTATGGTTCACAATTCCCTGTGCCTGGATGAACCCCGCGCCCTGGGCAGGCGCTTTTGGGTTTTGGGACGGGCGGCTCACAAAGCGTTTGTGTTTTGCGTCATAAGCTGCCCTCTGCGGCGCAGAAGCTGCCCAAAGGCTTTCTGCAAGGCGGGCAGGGCAACCGGCTTTCGCCCAAACCAGTCCGCGTTGTACCGGTAGGCGCGCAGGGCGAAGTCCAGGTCAGAAAACCAGAAAATCCGCGCCTTTGGCCGTTCCTCCCGCAGCAGTTCCACCACCTCCAGGCTGAACGTGCCGTCCTGCGCCACCACAAACAGGTCAAAATCTGGCCCGTCCCGCACCATGTTGCAAAAATCCTCCTGTCTGGCATAGGGGACGATCTCCGCAAAACGCAGGTATTCCCTGGCGCACCGGTCAAGCTGCCCTGACAGTGCTTTCAGTTCTCCGGGGTTTTCATTATAAAGTGCGATCCTCAATCCGGCTCCTCCTTTCCGCAGTATATAAAAATGAAAAAATGGCATCAAAAAAACCGACCCTTTTAAGGAATCGGTTATATATTTAGCATAGCGTTTTTCCCGTTCTTGTCAATAGGCTCTGCATGAGATGTCAAAAATCTGCATGAGATGTAGGTCAGGACGCTGAAAATATGGTATAATGGGTCTTGACAAACGAAGTCTTTTGTGTTAGGAGGCGAAAATGATGCGAATTGCCATTGCAGACGACCTTTCCGCAGACGCTGGGAAACTGCGGGAATTTATCTGCCGCTGGGCGCGGGAGCAGGGGATTGTCCTGGTTCCGGCCCCGGCAGTTTTTGAAAGCGGCGAAGCCCTGCTTGCAGGCTTTGCCCCGGATACCTTTGATGTGATTTTTCTGGATATTTATATGTCCGGCATGACCGGCATGGAAGCGGCGAAAAAAATCCGGGAGCAGGACGATGCCTGCCAGCTAATCTTTACGACAACCACCAGGGAATTTGCTGTGGACAGCTATGATGTGGCGGCGGCATTTTACCTGGTCAAGCCCTATTCCTATGAAAAGCTGGCACAGGCCCTGACCCGGTGCGGGGCAAAGCTTCTGGAACAGAACCAGTGTGTGATGGTTCCGGGCGCGGCAGGACAGCAGCCGCTCCTGCTTCACCAGATTACCCATACGGAATACTGCGGACGCTGTGTGGAAGTCCATATCACCAGCGGGGAAAAGATAACCGTCCCCATGCGGCAGGCGGATTTTGCGGCTTTGCTGCTGGACTATCCCTATTTCTGTGACTGTACGCGGGGCGTCCTGGTCAATTTCGAGCAGGTGGAGGAGCTGCTGGCTGACCGTTTTCTTTTGAAAAACGGGACAGCGGTTCCAATCAGCCGGTTAAAATACCGGGAGGTGCGGGAACAGTTTCTCGCTTTTACTTATGCCCGGATGAGAGGAGGGCATTAGAGATGGGAAATGATACCGTTCTCCGCCCTATGCTGGAGCTTTCGGTTATAATCCCCGGCGCTGTTTTGTGTTATCTGCCCATGAAAGGACACCTGAATGGAAAGGGCAGACGGATCGCTTTGTGGGGAATCCCCGCTCTGTTGCTGTGGGCTGTTGCGGGCGGCGCTGCCTGTTACAGATTCCGGTGGGATACGAACCTCTGGCTGGTTCCCTCGCTGGCGCTGTCTGCCCTGTTTTACTGCCGGACAATCACGCTGTCTTACTGGAAAACCGTCAGCGTATTTCTGGCGGTCTGCGGGACGTTTTCCACTTTGAGAAATCTGGCAGTCCTGGCGGACGCCCTGCTTTCGCCCAAAAGCGGCCCTGTGGTTTTTTCTCTGGGCGGGGCAGCGGCCTATGCCCTGTTTTGCTGGACGCTGCTGGGGCTTATGTGGTATCCGGCCACCCATGCCGCAAGATGGCTTCTGGATGAAATTGAAATGCCAGGGACATGGTATGTATTCTGGATTCTTCCGGTGGTGTTCCTGAGCCTGAACATTGTCATGCGGCCCCAGGAATATTCCACTCTTTACACAAACCGAGTTATGATGTTTTATCCGGTTCTGATGCTGGCGCTTCTGGCGCTGCTGCTGTTTTGTTACGCGCTGTTTTACTGGATGGCAAGGGGGCTGACAAAGAATATGCGTCTGACGCAGGAGAACCGTTTTTTGCAGATGCAGGCCGCCCAGTACCGCATCCTGCAAAAGAGCATTGAGGACACCCGGCGCGCCCGCCATGATCTGCGCCAGCATTTCAAGGCATTGCAGGGCTGTGTGGAGAGCGGTGATATAGACAGGGTTGCGGAGTATGTGAAAGCCTATGGGGAAAGCCTGCCGCCGGATGCAGTCCGCCGGTTCTGCAAAAATTATGCGGTGGATGCCGTACTGCATTACTATGGGGAGCAGGCGGTGAGGCAGCAGACAGATATGGAGGTTTCTGTCCAGATGGAGGAAGAAACCATCATCCCACAGCCGGAGTTCTGCGCCCTTTTGGGGAACCTGCTGGAAAACGCCATTGATGCCTGCGCCGGTTCCAAAGCGCCCCGCATCATTCGCCTGCATATCCGCCAGCAGGGAAAGCAGGCCCTTTATCTGACGCTGGACAATACCAGCGACCAGCCGCCAAAGTCCGATGACGGGCGGTTCCTTTCCTCCAGTCACGATGGCTTTGGCGTTGGGACGGAATCGGTACGGGTGACTGTGGAGCGTTACAGCGGCGATACCCGCTTTGAATGGAAAGACGGGATGTTTTATGTTTCGGTCATGTTATCTGCTCAAAACAAGCCTTGACAGATACCCCAAGCCTCCGAAGTGCGTGGGTTGTCCCAGAGTGCGGGACAACGTGGCAAGCAATGCCCCAGGATAGCCATCCGGCTCCTGGCGCTGCTTGTTGGGGATTCCCCAAGCCCC
>NZ_JBQIOP010000072.1:0-14456 GCF_056822245.1 Petralouisia sp.
TGTTCCCCGTAAGCCTCCGGCTGCGCCAGCTCCAGAAGGTGCCCCACGCACCAGCTCACCAGACACCCGCCGCCCTCCAGGTAGCCGTCTTTTTTCTCATTTGCGCCCAGGACCGCCGCCAGCGACATGGCGACAGAGGGTTTTTCCGCAATTACTAACTTCATTCCTGTAACCTCCATTTCTTTGAATTAAAAAAGGCAGCATAGCAGCTACCCTTTATAAGCTCGGTTCTTGTTTGGTTTTCTGTCTTTCTTTTGGTGCTTTTGCCTCTCTTTCCTGTACCTTTGCTTTATTTTCAGAAAGACGCTCTAAAAGTCCTTTTTCCTGTTTTCGTCCCAGGGTTTTTGCTGCCCGGTCATAATACTGCACCTTATCAGAGAGCAGATCCTCCGGCGCAACCTGAGTAGCATTGATTTCCTTTACCATATCCTCCAGTTCTTTAGTCTGCATGTTCCCGTTATCCGGCACAAGGATAACTTCATGGGTCGATGATGGGAGGACATAAAAATCAGAACCAAGCAGCTCGCCGATTTTATCCAGCACGCCGTCTCTTGCCAGAACCCCGGCGCCATTTACTTTATTATGGTTTGTCAGGATATACATAGGCATCATTTCAGATTCTAATGGTTCCGTCTGTTCAAAAAGATTCTCAGGCTTTACGGACAGCATTATTTCTGACATTACATCATCCATTGTGTATAAACAAACAGGATTCCGGGCATTTTCTGCTGCCACCGTATCGTGGTGAAGCTGCTCTGGTGTAATGCCCCAAAGATTCAACATATCATTTGTAACAACAGCGGAAGCCGTTCCGCTGCTGTCCTCCATGATCTGAATCCGATAGGTTGCCGCCAGTTCCCCACATGCGGTATGGGGTTTATCTTTTAAATATTCCTGATTCTTTTCGGGGTCGCACAGACGGACAGCAAGCAGAGGCCGGGCTGTTTCATAATCCTCTAATCCCCTCACATCAATAGGAAGCTCCAGGCTGTTTTCCATTTTTATCTGTGCAATTTCCTTCATAATGTCGTCCATTGGGCGGCCTTTGCCAAACTGTTCCTCATAGTGTTCCAGATAAATGGACGGTGCAACTGTTTCATCATCCTTTCGGATAATAAGCCCTGTAAGAGTCCGATCATTTCCTTTGGTGACTTTTTCAAGGGTTATCTTTGCATCCTGATAATCCGCCGGCAGATATTCCCGGATATGGTTTTTGATATTTTCTGCAAATTCCTGATTCATTCGTTTTCCTCCCGTTTTCTGTTTTCTAACCATTCATCTTCCTGCTTTGCGGCCTGCATAAGACACATCAGCACAACGCCGGCAGACATTCCCCCGGTGAATGTAAGAAAGTGTGTAATCATGTTCCACATAAAAAATCCTCCTAAAAAATTGGTAAAGAAAAACGCCCACCGAAAAGTGAGCGTATCATCAAGTATCAGTTATTCATTCTTTCATTTTCTTTTCGCTGCGGATTGTCCTGGCAGAATAATCTCCCCGACAGGGATTTCCCGCAGTTCCTTTTTCATTTGGTGCGCAAACCGGATTGTCCGCACTGTGCCTCCTTTTTCCCTCCCATCATACACAGCAATCACCCGGTCCGAGTGTTCTGTCATGTAGCGGTTCCGGTGGGAATAGACGCTGGGGTGGTACTTTTCCTGCATAACTACTACATCCGCACAGACCTCCAGCATTTCATAAGTCCGGCCCTTTTCCATCAGGCTGTCCAAGCGCTTTTGATAGGGAATGACAGCAATCAGCTCCAGTGCCGGATTCGTCTTTTTCTTCTCCAGCACGATCTCCGCAAAATACTGATCTACACCGTCCGCGAAACCGCTCATAAAACGGGTAAACCCGTCCGCAACAGCAGAATCAATTTCACGCCGCAGAGCCGCCTTTACATAGTTGATCTCTTTCTGGGGTAAATACCTGTGCCCGGTGACACAGCAGGTCTTTTTTCTCATTGTCCTTTCCTCCGTCTGGTAGATTTATTCTTTCACTTTCCTATATTCTAATAGATTAAAACTATTATATCAACGTAAATACCCTTTTTATATTTGCGAATAATAAAGGGGCGTGAGGTACAATCTATTACAGGATGGGAGGTGAAGGCGTTGTATGATGATTTCATCCCGGAACGGCTGGCAAAGCTGCGAACTGGGAAAGGCGTGTCTGCGCGTGATATGTCATTGTCATTGGGACAGGCAAATAATTACATTAACAACATTGAAAACAAAAAGTCCCTTCCCTCCATGCAGTCTTTCCTTTATATCTGTGAATATCTGGGCGTGACGCCCCAGGAATTTTTTGACGAAGGGAACCCGGACCCGCAGGCCCTGCAGGAATTTATTGCAGAGGCAAAAAAACTGGATTCCAGATCGCTTTCTTATATCCTGGGAATTATGAAAGAACTCAATGGCAGAAAATAAGCGGCCAAGGCGTTGGCCGCTTTTTGCTGCCCTTCTTTTATTGTACCCGGCAATCCTCCTGATATGCCCAATCCCACTACCGGCGATAACCCAAGAATTACTCCCAAAATACTCTTTTTTATTTTCCTGTACTTCCAAATCCGCCTGTGCCGCGCTGTTCGCCAAGCTCCGAAACAAAGTCCGCAATCACAACCGGGGTAATCACAAGCTGACCTACACGGGAACCTTCGGAAAGCTCCCGTGTCTGATTGCTTACATTACTGATAATCGCGTGGATTTCACCACGGTAGCCGGAATCCACTGGCGGCAGCTCACAGACCAGCCCTTTTACTGCCATACTGGTGCGTGGAAACACATACCCTGCATATCCGTCCGGCACCTCGATCCCAAACCCAAGAGGAATCTTTACAATCTCGCCCGGCTGCAAAGTGCAGTCATAGGGCATGTAGACATCCGCGCCGGCATCGTTCCCATGCGGACGGAATGGGCGGCGGTCCTCCGGCACGCCAAAGTCGATCAGTTTAATCTTCATGCGCCGTCTCCTTCCCAAAGTGACGGATAGTCCGCTTTCAGAAGCTCCTCCGGCGTCATATCGGCATCTATTTTTCTGCCGCAGGTCATTTTCCCCTCCAGGCATTTGTCCCGCTGGCAGAACGTTCCTGTAAGACCGGGGGAAAACAGCGCTGGGCTGAGTGTATAAAGCTCCTGCCAGATTTTCAGGAGCACGATCCGGGTTTCGTCCGTATTGCGCCGGCATACCCGCTGGCCGATGATATGTTTCCATTGATAGGGCGTGGCGCTGATCATCAGCACATTCCGAAGTCCCTGGGGCGTCACATAGCCCGCCGCGTCATGGCCGATTCCCTCGGCACACAGCTTTCCGTAACAGTCCATACCTTCGTGACAGCTTTTTAAGTACAGTTCCCGGATCGCAGCCGGGGCGGTCAGAATCTCATAGGGTACGGCAAAATCCGCCTGCCCCGCATAATTGCTGTATTGTAAGGACGCGCTCATAAACTTTACTTCATTCTGATGTCTGGTGATCTGTGCCAGAAAACGCCGGCTTGCCCCCACAACGGCCACAGTGATTACCGCAAATTTTTGGACCGTGGGGTGCGGGAGAGTTCCGATTGCCGCAACGGTATTCTCGCTGAATGATTTTTCATAAAGGGCCATCAGATCATCCATTGTGGAAATCCGGTGGCCCCTCTGCGTGAGACGGGCGGCAAAGACCATGTTTTTCTCGGCCTCTGCAACCGCCTGGCAGTTTAATATTTTTACTTCAATTCGGTTGATTGGTATGTCCCTCCTTTACAATGGCTTTCAGTAAAAACAGATAGTTAAGACTGTCTGTGATCTTTTCATTCCATGTGCTTATATCGTAATCCGTATCACCGTCAAAGCACATGTCATACAGGGAGACGATATGCTTCGCCAGCATCCCGGCAAGGGCGCGCTCCGGCGTGGTATGCTGCAAAGCTGCCGCCGCCTTAAAAGCCCCCAGCCGGTCCGTATCGTCCCCGGTGTATTCTTTGGTCTTTCGTTGCAGGATTTCCCTGCATAAAGCCACCTGCTCGTCAAAGGCAGCATTGACTTCATTTTGTGTGATATGGCATCCCTCCTTTGAAAATGAACTGTCCTGAATTTTATCTATTATCCGGGACAAATTTGTATAAAGTTCCCGGCATTATGCGCTGGGAAGGTAAATCCAGTCATGCATCAGGCACACGCTGGGCTCGTCCTCCCTGGGTACCATGTGGTAGGTACATTCCCCGTACACGGTCCGCTTGTCCTCAAACTCCATGCCATACGCTTTATAGAAGCGGTATTCCAGGTTGGAGATAATACACCGCAGGGTCTGCAGCGCCTCCCGCTGTGAGGTCACGACTAAATCCCGGTCAATGCTGCGCTTTAAGAACAGCAGGGATTTATAAAGCTGTACCTCCGTCCGGTAAGGGCGGCAGTCCTTATGCTCCAGCCAGCCGCTAAAAGCTACCGGCCCGCTTTGGATCACATCACGTTCCGGGTGGTAATATTCATAGCAGTCCAGGTTTGCCGTGTTCAGAAGATAGAGCATTTCCCGGACCTCATTTTCCGGCATATCATAGAACCGCAAAAGGGAGCGGTACAGATGGACGTAGCCGGGTATTGAAATAATGGCATTCACCATAGAAAAATCCTCCTAAATAGCAGGTGCGGGAGCAGACAGCCCCCGCACCGGTTTCCAATATTCTTGTTAATCGTTTACAGCCGCCAGCTTTCCCATGACGATAAAGCGGCTCTTGCCTCCGGGCGTACAGGTGGAAAGGGTCAGCACCTTATCACTGGAAGTCACCGTAACATCGGTTTCAATGACAGACCGATCCGCCATTTCAGAAAGCCATGTGGTGTAGGCCCCGTCATCCTTAAAGCCAAGCCTCCAGGGGGAGGTGTCGCTGCCGGACTCTCCGGGGCTTGCCACAAATGCCGTGAAAATCTCCACGACATAGCCGCCGCCAGGGGTGACAAGGTACATCTGCGGGTGTCCGTCAAAATAACTCTGTTCGTTATACTCATTCAGCGTGGCGAACATGGAGCCGTCCCGCATGTTGTGGCCGTAGATAATGGTATTGCGGTCCGAAAAATCCTTCTTATTTTCATAGTCTGCAAACAGGCAGCCCGTCTTATTATAGGTACCGTCATACAGATGGCGCAGGTAATACTCGTTATCATCTGTCTGCGTCACCGGGTAGTTAATGACCGTATCAGGAAGATTGAGCCAGCCGATGATGTCCGGCCCGGTTTCCCAAAGAGCTTCAAAATCCACTGCGGGGAGAACCACAGAAGGGTTCTCCTCGGCAGATTCCGTTTCCGTGTTATCGTCCTCCGGCGCTACGGTCTGCTCCGGCAGCTTTACATTGGTAGCAATGTCCTCATAGACTCCGGCGCTCTCTGAATACTGGCTAAGGTCGCGAATCATCAGGAACCCGCTGCCGAGAGCCAGCACCGCACAGAGGGAAATTACTGCAACGTTGGCAGCTTTTGTTTTCGGGGAAATCTCCCTGGACCTCCCTTTTCTGCACCTGCATACCGTAAACAGCCCGCCAACCATCACAGCCAGCACCAGAAACCCGCCATACAGGAAAATGAAATTATCATCCCCGGTCTGCGGTACCGTCTTTTCCGGATTAGTTGGGGTTGTTGGATTAGAAGGGGTGGAAGGTGTTTTCTGTTTCTCCGGCTCCTTCGGATTTTCAGGCGTTTTCGGTTCCTCCGGCTTCTCCGGTTTTTCATTGAAGAACTGGACCGTAGCTGTTTCATCCGCCTTGATCTCCACCGTGGCTGCGTCAGGAATGATATAGTCCCTGCTTGCCCGGTTAGAGATTTCCGTTACGGTATAAATGCCAACGCGCAGCCCTTTGACCTCAATCACGCCGGATTTTGGGGAGGTAAAGGTTTCACAGTAGGAGCCGTCCGCACTCTTAACCTCAAAAGCAAACCCATCCTTGCGCCCGTCGCTGGAATCCTTTGTAATCTTCAAATTTCCGCGGTACGCCTCATTGGTAAAGCCCCGTCCGGCCTCGCCGTTTTCCACAACCGCCACCTGGCCGTCCTCGGTAATCTCAAAATAGTAGGCGTTTTCGTCAAGCTGATAGCCCTCCGGCGCTTTTGATTCTTTCACAAAATAACCTTTAGCCAGAAGATTTTCCGCTGTGTGGTAGCCCGCATCCGATTCTTTCAGCGTGCCGATCTTCGTATCTTCGGAATCAAATTCCTTGTTGCTGTTGGCGTCCTCATACAGATCGAATACTGCGCCGGAGAGGAAACGCAGGAAGGTGTTATTCTCTTTGTCCTCCTTCTCCACAGAAGAAGGCTCGTCCACGGCTTCGGTTTTCATCACCTGCATGCTGCCGCGGATCAGGGTGTTTTCCACCTTAATCTCAATTCTCTGGCCGTCCACACCGATATAGATATGGTGCTGTTCGGGGCTTACCGTATAAAGCGCCGGAGAGGAAATTTCCTTTACGATCCAGTGGCCGTAAGGAATATTCTCAAAAGAAAAACCGCCATCCTCGGCAGTGGTAACAGTAATCAGGGCGTTTTCTTCGGTAAATTCTTCCGTATCAGGCTGAAACAGTCCTATAACCGCACCGGCCAGCTTCACATCTTCGCCGCCCTCCGGGTTTTCACCGACTTTCACGCCGTCCACACGCCCGCGCAGCAGGTCATTGGAAACTGCCTCGCCCTCATTTACAAGAATCTGCACCAGCGCCGCGTCCTGGCCGGCATACTCAAAGATAACCGGATATTCGGTATCAGAGAGGATATAGGCGCTGTTTGTGGTGCGTTCCTTCACATAGTAGCTGCCAAAAGGCAGGTCGGAGGCAAAGGAAGCGTCATAGCCGCCCGCCTCATTCGGGTCAACGGAAACCACTTCCAGGAGCCCGCCCGCCGGAATGACGCTGCCGTCAAGAGCCGTCAGGTCAGCGGACGCATACAGCCCGAAAGAAATATCTTGATATTCCTCATTCATGCCAAGCCCAAAAAGATCGTCCGTTTCCAGTGCTTTGAACAGGCTCACATCCACCTTCTGGCGCTCGTCATAAAGTCCGATGGCGGTCTGCGTCACTTCCACAGTTTCACCCGCATAGGTAAGCTCGGCGTATTCCGGCTGGGTATTTAAGACCATCCCCTCCGGCGCCTGGCGTTCTACCAGACGATAGCGGCCCAGGTTCAAAAGCCCGCTCTGGGCGATTCCATCCTCCCCGGTGGTAAGGGTTTCCACAACGGTATCTTTTGCCGCCCTGAGCGTACCGTCGCCGGTATAAATATCTTCATCCGCGATCACGTCATAGACCGCACCCGGAAGCCCGGCCACTTCATACACCGGCTGGTACAGGCCATCGTTCTCCTGGACGGAAGCGAATACCTCGCCGGTCTTGGTGATGACAAACTGTCCCTTCTGCGGCATATTGTACTGTGTAACCGTGACAACGGCCTCGCTGCCGTCAATGGTAAACGGCACCGGCTCACTGGATAATACATACCCGTAAGGCGCCGCCACCTCGTAAAGCTCATAATCCCCAGTGTGCAGAGGCTCCGGCAGCATCAGCCAGCCTTCATCCGAAACATAGAAAGTATCAAGGGTTTCCGGGTTCGGATAATAAATATCCTGGGTGACAAATTCCCCGGTAGACAAATCCTTGATCTGGAAGCCGGTACCCGTCATCGGGATAATATTGCCGGTCTCCGCGTCGCATTTCTCCACTTTCAGCCGTGCCGTGATGGCGCGGTTATTCAGGATATAGCTGTAAGTCTGTCCATTGGAGGAAATAAAGACCGTAAAGTCTGGGATAAACGCTTTCCCTTCCTCACCGGCTACCTGATGGACCATATAACGGCCATAAGGCAGCATTTTGGAAGCTGCAAAACCATCATTATCCGTTGTCAGCAGGTCGCGTTCACTTTCCTTTGCTGCGTCATAACTGCCTGCCGCCTTCAGGTAAACCTCAAAGACCGCACCGACCTCCGGGCGCTCAATGACGCCCTCATTGGGTTCGTCCGTATTTTCATCCCCGGACACATCCGGGTCCAGGTCGTCCGTATGCTTTACAAGCTGGATATTTCCGTAAATAACTGTTTCTGTCACCTGGTTCTCGGTGGTGTTCAGTTCCACTTCATACAGGGTCGGGGAAGCGCCCACCTCATAGACCGTATCGTTTAAGAGGTAGCCGGTGCTCGGTTCAATCTCCCGGATAGTCCAGTTATCGCCGCAGACATAGTAGCGGGTCATAAAGCTGCCGTCTGGCCCGGTAGTGTAGGTGTCTACCAGTTCGCCATTGTTATAAATTCCGTAGGTTGCCCCGGCAAGGGTGGCGTCGCCTTGGGCGGTTCCGGTATCAGCGTCACTCTTTACCGCATGGATGCGGAATTTTTTCAGGATATTGCTGAAATGCACCGTGGAGGTCTGTCCGCTTTCAATGGTGACATACTGTGCAGAAGGGGTAACATAACGGTCCACCGGCAGCTCTTTCACTAGATAGGTACCGGGCAGCAACTTTTCTTTGATCTGCCCGTTTTTTCCGGTAGTGACAGTTTCATCCACTTTATTTCCCAAAATGTCCGTGCCGGAGATTTGGAAAGGAATCCCCGACACAATGCAGTCCTCGCTGGTCTTGACAATCTTTGCGGTACCGTAGGTTTCGGTTTTGACTTTTGTAAAGAAGGAAACCGGGTCGCTGGCGCCGGTCATCATGGTCTGATAACCGGGACGGCCCCAGATCAGCATATCGTTGGCAACCGGAATATCCTTCCGGAATTCAAAGGTCACAGGGTCCATAATCATGTTCTTACTGGTAAATGTGTACTTGTTCCCGTTTCTTGTGACGGAAACACCACTGCCTTTCAAAGTCTCCAGATTGATTTTCAGGTTATTGGTGTCCGTGACGGTCAGGGTATAAATTTTTTTCTCCGTGTCCCATTTCAGTTCCAGTTCCGGGGCTCCGCTTTTCTTCGTGGAAGTAAAGGAGGGAACCGTGGAATGGGAAGCAACCTGTGACAAAATCCAGTTGTAGGCTTTTTCCGCAGGACGTCCGGCGATCACGCTGAAATACTGGCCGGCGTTTGCGTGGCCGTTCCCGTGCCGGCTGTAAGGGTCGCTCCGAAGCTGCTGCTGGTACTCCCAGAGGATGATCTGCGTCGCCATTTTATAGTCGTCCTCGTTAATGCCGGAAACAGGAAGGGAGGCGCCGGGTTTCCAGCCGTAAATCGCCGTGAGGGTGATCCCCCGTCTTGCCTCGGAAGGCAGCAGGTTTAAGTAATTGCTGTTGGTGCCGCTTTCCGATGTATAGGTATTGTCAGAAGTGTTATAGGCAATGCCGCTTTCCACGCAATACACCTGCTGGCTGCTCCCGTCCGAAGCTGTCAGCATATAGTGCCGGTAAGCATTGCCCCCGGAACTGCTGCGCACATCCATCGTTCCATCAGAATTGTAAACAAGGTAGGTGTAAGGCGCCGGCGCATAATAATGCTGCCCGTCAGACCCTACATATTGATCGCCCAGCCAAGAGCTTGCTTTCTGTCCCGGTGAAAACGCGAACGCCTGCGTAGGGATGAGCCCAAAGACGCATACTGCGCAAAGCAGAAATGCCAGCAGTCGCTTTACGCCGCTGCGGTAATGGGTATTTGTTTTCTCCATGAAAAATCCTCGCTTTCTTAAAATAGTAAAGGACAGCTTTACTCGCTGTCCTCCTGTTCCTTATTGATCCTGTCATCAAAATCATCTTCGGAGAGATATTCCGGCTCTCCATAGGCTTCGTCCGGGTCAAATCCTTCGCCGTAGCCGTCATCCTCGAAATCTTCGTCACCCTCTGCCTGTTGCTTCGGACGGACGATCTTCACATAATAACCAACGCCTCCTACCGCAAGCAAGGCAACGATAATAAAGATAATCGTGCCGGCGCTGCCATTGTCCTTTTTCGGCGGTTCGGTCTGTGCGGGTTCCTCTGTCTCCGCAGGTTTTTCCTTTCCGGCACAGCCCTTCAGGTCATTTTTGCATACCGGGCAGGCGGTATTGACTTCGCCGGCTTCGCATTTACCCGTACAGGTGCAGACGTCCTCTGCCGGGATCACGCTCATGGTGCCCTCATTCTTTTCCGCCAGGGTCATCAGGTCAGCTTCGGTAACACCGTTCAGAAAGTAGACGTTGTTATCGTCCCGCTTTCCGTCAATGATAAGATAGAATACATTTCCGGCCTCGGTGGTGATCGTGTAAAACTGCTTATCGTCACCTTCGCCGGTGGCTGTATCTAACACTGTGCCGGTGCCATCCGGGGTAAACGCGCCATCCGGGATGGAGGAAGTGGTTCCTGTTTCCCCCTGGGAATTGGAGCTGCCGCCATTTGTGCCGGAGGTTGTATTGCTGCCGGTATTGGTAACCGTATTAGAACTGTTCCCGGAATTATTGCTGCCGGAATTGCTGCTTTGGGCGTTATGATTGGTACTGCCGGAAGAAGCAGCCTGGGCCTGTGCCGGTTTTACCGGCGTGCTGCTCTGGTTCTGCGGTACCGTGGCAGCAGGTTTCTCCGTGGGCGCCGGTTCCTCATAATAGGGATTTTCAAACTTCACGGTCTTTGAGCGGTTCCCAGCATAATCCTGGGCGTACACGCTTACCTGTTTTCCTGTGCCGGCATAATCCTTTAAGGTGACGGAAGCCGCCCCATTGGTCAGGGAGTTGATACGGTTCCCGTCCACAAAGACTGCCTCCACGCCGGAATTGTCGTCGCTGCTTTCTATTTTCAGCGTACCGCCGTCCAGAGAAGCCGCAAGCTCCGGCGGTGTGGTATCTTTGGCCCCAGCGGCATAAGCCGTCAGGGGCAAAGCGATGGCGCTTATGACAAGCACAAGCGCCAGTAGCAGAGAAATTTTTTTAGTCCTCATTCCTATCCTCCTGTTTCTGCAGAGGGCCATCCCCGGACGGAGCGGCCTGCTGCGATTTCAGAAATTCGGCCAACTGCTGGGGCGTCAGATGGAAGCTGCGGGCAATCGCCACATAGTCGGTGTTCTCCAGCTCCGTTTTCTGTTTTTCCAGGTCGCGGAGCCTGGCCTGCATCTCCGCAATCTTGGTTTTCGTCTTATCAATCTCTTTCTCCAATTTTTCAATCTTAGGGTTCAATTTGTTACCTCCAATCTGTCAGGGCAGACGCCCAAATGTATAAAAATGCTGCTGCCAGTAGCTTGTGTTGATGTTCGCATAGGAGATCGGGTCCCCACAGTGGATCATCATCCCGTTACCCACATAGATTCCCACATGGCTTGCGCCGCTGGTGTTATAGGTGCCCTGGAAGAAAATCAGGTCGCCGGGCCTTGCATCCGCGCTTGATACAGGTGTACACACGCCTAAAAGTCCGTCTGCGGTCAGGCGTCCGAAGTTCCAGCCCACGCCACAGTGATTGACTACCCAGGAAACATACCCGGAACAGTCAAAGGAAGTGGAAGGGCTTGCGCCGCCCCACACATACGGATAGCCTAAATACTTTTCAGCCTCCGCAAGCATAGCGGCAAATTTTTCATCCGCAAGGGCCTCCGGTGGAACATCATAGTCAAAATAATTCCCTCCGCCGCCTGCGCCTATTGCCGGCAGATGCCGCTCACTGGTATCGCCGGTATCGGCGAAATACAGCGGGTTCCTATACTGGCCGTCAACCAATACCTCCAGGTGCAGGTGCGGCCCGGTGGAATTTCCGGTACTGCCGACCTTTGCGATCACATCCCCGGCTTTTACCTCCTGTCCGGCAGATACTAAGATTTGCGAACAGTGGCCGTATTTGGTGGTAAGGGAGTGCCCCTCGTAAGCCTCGCCCTCAATGGCGACGCACAGGCCATAGCCGCCTGCGTTTCCTGCCAGCGTGACCGTGCCGTCATGCCCGGCCAAAATCTCCGTGCCCTGGGGCATCCCAATGTCAACGCCGGTATGGTAGTTCTTTTCCCCGCTGATCGGGTGTACCCGGTAGCCGTAGTAGCTGGTGACATAGGGCAGCCAGTTCGTGCCAAATACATTTTTTACATACTGCCGGTTGCCTTTGGTCTGCAATAAAATCTCGCAGACTTCCTTCTGGTCTGCGTCCATACGTGAAACCACCAGGTTTTCAAGCGGTGTGGAAGTAAGCGTTACATTTAAGATGTGCCACTCATAAGGCACTTCTTCTTCGGTTTCTTCGCCGGTCTCTGGGTCAATGCTTGTTTCTGTCCGGTAACGGATTTCCGTTTCCTCCGTGAAGGATAGGGAATACTGCCCGTTAAAAAGCTCCCGGAGGACGCTCTCGATCTGCGTATAGGTAAAATCCTGATACGCAGAGGTGAGATACCCCATTAAAACATAAGGGTCATGCTCAATGGGGCCGATGTTATAGCGGTATTCGTCATAACCGGGCCGGTCCGATTCCACACGGTTGACCTGCATCTGCAGGTCCGTTTCCCACTCGGTATAGACAAGCTCCGCATTGTTGATGTCCGCATCGTCTGCCAGATAAGTAGAGGCAGCAAGGCTCCCCAGCCCTCCGGTTCCCAGATTAGAAAAGGAAGAAAAGAGGGAGGTAATCAGGAAAAATACCAAAAGGAGCAGAACCATGATTCCGCATATGACCGGGTGACGCTTGATGGCATGAACCACACCGGCAGCGATCTTCTCCGTGGTAACGGCGGTGTCCTTTGCGCGCTTTCCCGCTTTTTTCGCTTCTCTGGCTGCTTTGGCATACTGGCGTTTTATTTTCTGTTTCTGCCACATCCGGGCAAGAAGATTTTTCTTCAGTTCCGGGTTGTCCTGTAATGCCTGCCGGTAGGCAAGCCGGGCATTGGCCCTGGCTGATTTCTGCTGTAACTTTGCCACCCTGCGGTATGGCGCGGTCTTATGCCTGTGATATGCCATGCGCAGCCCCGACTCGCTTACAAGCTCGGTGTGGTGGGCCGCTTTAATGCCGACATTTTCATTTTCCGCCTGATAGATTTTTTTGTGGGCGTAGCCAACCGCCATATTTGCGCCGACTTTTACCGGGCGCATCGGAACAGAACCCTTTACATGGGCCCGCTGGGATTTTACCTCCTTTTCAAATTTCAGGCGTTTTTTGGCCTTACCCGTATCAGGATCAGAAGATGTTTCCATCCGCAGCTTACGGCGGGCAGGCAGACGGTTTTCCGCCTGCTCCAGTTTTTCCGCTGTCCGTTCCGCTTTCCTCCGGGCTTTGGTGAGCTTTGTATCTTTTGCCTCTGGTGGGAGTTCGTCAGCGGTAAATTCCAGCTTGGAAGGCCGTTTTGGTTCTCCTTCGGCTGCCTCCGGTGGTTTCTCCTTTGGTTCCTCGGCTTTTGCCGCCTCCTGGAAACGTTGCTGGTATTTGTTGCCGTGCTGGTGCATCCGGTGGCGGCGTTCTGTCTGGCTGGATTCTCCCTGCGTGGAGTGCCCTATATCAGAATTGCCGCTGTCAGAATCCTCACGCCGGGAATCCACATATCTGAAATCCCTCCGGCGCGGTTCCGGTGCAGAAGTTCCCGGTTCCAGAGGGTTCCGTGTTTCAGGTGCCCGTGCCGGCTCATGGTCCATATCCCTGCTTTCCAAATGTTCCGGTATGGAAATATCCGCCTGCTGCGGTACATCCGCTTTGAAAGGCTGTGTATCATCCGCTGCCTGCTGTGCTGCGGTTTCATACCTCCGGCTCCGGGCCGTTCCCGAAGAAGAAGGGGCGTCCCTGACCCGCAGCAGGTTAAAATCCTGTTCGCTCTGCCGGGTGTCCATACGTTCCTCCGCATGGGAATCACGGACCGGCATCCGGGTATCTTTCTTTTTCCTCTGAAATTCTTTTTCCCGCGGCACTGTTATCACCTCCAGTCATTTTTATTTTCGGGAATTTATGCACCTGCCACTTCATCAGGCCGTGTTGTAAGTACGCTGTATAACAGGGTGTCTTTCGGAAAATGATCGACAAAGGGGATAATCACATTTCCGAAAAACAGAAGCCCCTCACCAGGGCCGGAATGGGTTACATAAGAAAGCTGGTGCGGGGAAATTCCCAACTGTTTCGCCAAAATCTGCCGGTCCCCCTGGGCCTGGTTCAGCATGTAGATAAAATCCGAGTTTTCAAAGATATTCTCAATCTCACGGGAGGCCAGCAGGTCCTTTACATTCTGTGTCAAACCGCTGGGTATGCCGCCCCATTTACGGAATCTTTTCCAGATTTCCACGCTGAAACTTCCGGTCTGGCCTTTCAAAAGGAGATGGAATTCGTCGATATAGAACCAGGTCGTCTTATGTTTGGAGCGGTTGGCGGTGACACGGTTCCACACGGCATCCTGCATAATGAGAAGCCCGATCTCTTTCAGGGCCTTCCCTAGAGACTTTAACTGGAAGCAGAGTACCCGGTGGTTGTTCATGTCAATGTTGGAACGGTGATTGAACACATTCAGGGAGCCATTGACGTAGATTTCCAGCGCCGTAGCGATATTCTGCGCCTCCGGCTCCGCCTGTTTCAAAAGCAGCTCATACAAGTCACCCAGGAC
>NZ_JBQIOP010000073.1:0-12092 GCF_056822245.1 Petralouisia sp.
CAAAAAAGGGAGGTCATTGCTTTTTCTTTTGAAAAAGTGGTGTAATCCTTGAAAATATGGGGTTTGTAATAAAAAACATAGAGGTAGATTTGACACTACCATCAAAAACAAGGAGGATAATGAAATGAATTACAAGGTAAAGTTCAAAGAACAATTCGGCTATTTTTGTGGTGATTACGGCGGAAGCCTTATCAATCTCTACATTGATATGTGGATTCTGACCTTTGCGACCTATGTTCTTGGTATCGATCCTAAGTGGATGGCCGGTCTGTTTCTGGTGGCTCGTATCTGGGATGGTATCAACGATCCACTGATCGGTTCGTTGCCTGACCGTTTCAAAATCGGCAAGTCCGGTGACCGCTTTAAGCCCTACATCCGCATCGCCATGATTCCGCTGGCGCTGTCATGCCTGCTTATTTTTTCAGATGTGTCTGCATGGAGTCAAGGCGCCAAGATGGCCTGGGTTGCCGCCCTGTACCTTATTTACGGCATGAGCTATACCGGAGCCTCCATGCCTTATGGAGCTATGGCCTCGGTCATCACTGATGATCCTGAAAGCCGTACCAAGCTTTCACGTGCCCGCGCCATTGGCGGTATGGGTGTAGGTGTTACATTTATGGCGCTGATTCCACAGCTGATTTGGAACGAGGATCACACCCCAAAGGCTTCCGGTTACTTTACGCTGGCCATTATCGCAGCAGCTGGTTCCCTTATTTTCTACTCCCTGCTGCTCACTCTGTGCAAGGAGAACATTCAGCTTGAGGATGGCGTTAAGGCAAAACAGAAAAAGTATAGCTTCTGGCATGTTCTCAAGGGTGCCTTGACCAACCGTCCCCTGATTGGCATGATGATTGCTTCCCTGGGTTCTATGTTCTCCAACCAGGCCAATGGCTCCTTGGCCAGCTACATGTACCGTGAGTACTACCATGCACCCAAAGCCATGTCCATGAGCTCTTTTATGAGTGTACCTGTAATGGTGTTTTGTTTCATCATGGTTCCGAGGCTTTCCAAGAAGTTTGGACCCCGCAAGACCATCCTTACCGCAGTATGTATCAATATTGTATGCAGTCTCTTGTTGGTGATGTTCCCCATTGCTAATGTGTACGTTTTCATGTTTGTCAATACCGTTGCCAACATCGGCCAGACAATCTTTATCATGCTGACCTGGGCTCTGGTGGCACAATGTATGGACTATCAGGAGTATAAGAGCAATGAGAGATCCGATGGTACTTTGTACTCAATCTACACATTCAGCCGCAAGATTGGTACTGCCGTCGCATCCTCAACGGTTGCTGCTATGCTGCCGCTCATCGGCTTCGTTTCCGGCGCTTCCGAGCAGGCTGCAGCATTCGGCCCTAATGTCCGTATGTTGGCAGTTGGTCTGCCTGTGCTGTCCTGCCTCGTTGAATTGCTGGGGGTGGGGATCATCTATAATATCAGTCCCGCACAGAGCGAAGAAATCCGAAAAACACTAGAGGTTCGCCGTGCGCAGCCTGAGACAGATGCATAAACAAGGCATGTCAAATAACAATAAAACAAAAAGTATCAGACCGCAGGAAAGGAGATTTTTATGCAACGAATTTCATTGAATCAATCCTGGCAGTTTGCCAAAATTCCGGATGGAACGATTCCATTTACTCTGGAAGGGATCGCTTGGGAGAATGTCTCTCTGCCGCATACATGGTATACGGATGAGGATCCGTATCACGGCGTTGTGGTCTATCATAGGGAGCTTTCAACCGATCCGAAGTGGTGTAAATCTTTCCTTGAGTTTGAGGGTGCTGATCAAGTCTGCCGTGTCTTCGTGAACGGCAGGCCTGTGGGCGAACACCGGGGCGGTTATGCCCGCTTTCGGTTTCCTATTCCACAGGAGGCTCTTTTAAACGGCAGCCTTTCTATTGATGTTTACCTGGACAACAGTATCAATCCAGAAGTATTGCCGAATTTCGGTGATTTTACCGTATTTGGCGGCCTGTACCGCAACGTGAACATTCTGATTACCGAGGAAAATCATTTTGATTATCTTTATTATGGAACCGACGGTGTCATCGCCGCAGCTGACATCGAAAAGGATGGTACGGGAATTGTCAGCATTTCGTCTCATGTATGCATAACAGACCCTGGTGTGAAAATTCGCTACATGCTGACCGGGCCGGACGGAGAACTTACCGCCAGCTATGTGGCAGATCCCTGCGAAAACGTCAGATTGGAAGTCTCTGCGCCTTGGCTCTGGAATGGAGAGGCGGGAGTAAATCTCTACACACTTTGTGCAAGTCTTTTGACGGACATGGGAGAGATAGATGATGAGGTGAGTCTTCGTCTGGGATTCCGGCATATTACCATGAGCCCAGAAGAAGGATTACGTCTTAACGGGGAGCGTGTGAAACTCTGCGGCGTTGCCAAGCATCAGGATTGCGCTGGAGTATTCAATGCTGTATCAGACAGACAGATTGATGATGATTTCGCATTCATCCGCGAGATCGGCGCAAACGCTGTACGCTTATCTCATTATCAGCATGCACAGCACACCTACAGCTGTTGCGATGAGGCCGGTCTTTTAGTTTGGGCGGAAATTCCCATGCTGAAAATGACGGAGAGTCAGGCCTTGATGGAAAATGCTGCGGATCAGCTCAGGGAGCTGATTCTCCAGAATCTCCACCATCCCTCGATTTTCTGTTGGGGAATTCAGAACGAGATTGGGATGTTCAAAGACGCACCATATATGCATGAGGGTTGTCGGATGCTGACAAAGCTGGCCAAAGAATTGGATCCGAACCGCTTGGTCAGCGCTGCTAACCTGTATACTGTCAAATTCTCCAGTGAGCTGAATAAGATCACAGATATGATTGGTTATAACATCTACTTTGGTTGGTATTATGGAGAAATGTCTGACTATGGAAACTATCTGGATAAGCTGCATGCGGCCAGGCCCGAAATGCCATTGGGGGTCAGCGAATACGGCGTGGACAGCAATCCCGCGCTGCATTCCGAGGAGCCGAAGGTCAAGGATTACTCAGAGGAATACCAGGCATTGTTCCATGAGACGGTCTATCCAATTCTGCGTGGAAAGGACTATTTGTGGGGAAGCTTTGTGTGGAATATGTTTGACTTTTCCAGCGATCGGCGCAATGAGGGCGGCGTGAAATTCCTCAATTCGAAAGGGCTGGTAAGCCACGATCGGTCTCTTCGGAAAGATGCCTTTTATTACTACAAGGCGGTATGGTCAAAAGAGCCCTTTGTGCACATCTGCTCCCAGCGTTTCATCAAGCGTGCCCGCAAGGCCATTGATATCAAGGTTTACACCAACCAGTCCTCTATTGTGCTTACTATTAACGGAGATAAGTGGGGAAGGGCGGAGAACAATGGAAACGGAACCGTTGTATTTCGCAAGGTGGCATTGCGGCCAGGAGAAAACACGGTCCGCGCCGTAGCGGGAAGGTGGAAAGATCACTGCGTCTTTGAGCATGTTGAGTACGAGGATGAGAGCTATTGCCTGCCCGATCAAGGCGAGGGGGCTGTCCGCAACTGGTTTTTGAGTGATGGCGACACCGTCAAAGAGGGTTACTATTCCATCATGGACACGGCAGATGATGTAATGCAGTGCACAAAAGCGCGGGAGGTTCTTATGCGGTATGTACCTGAGTTAGTGAAAGCTATGGATCAGGATCTGATTCCATTGGGCCTAAGCATGAAGAGTATCTTGAGCCGGGACTTAAAAGATGATACAGACACTATGCTGCATATCAATGATGCACTGCATGAGATTGCAAAAGAATATTAAACCGAAACAAGAGCGTGCTTTTGTTTTCAGGACACAGCGTATAAACTGTGCCTGTTTTTTATAACCAGGAGGGAAAAGATGGCAGTATTGCTGAAAGAATTTAAAAAGAAAAAGGAGTATCTAATCTGCGTGGATTCGGATGGCTGTGCAGTGGATACCATGAATATCAAACACAAACGCTGCTTTGGTCCCTGTATCATCATGGAATGGGGACTGGAGGAATGGCAGGAAAAGATCCTGGCTCGCTGGGATGAAATCAATCTCTACAGTATGGCACGAGGCATCAACCGTTTCAAAGGCCTGGTTATGCTTCTGGAGGAAGTGGATTCGATCCTCATGCCTATTGAAGGTGTGAAAAAACTGCGCAAATGGGTTGATGAGTCCAAAGAACTCTCCAACAGCGCGCTAGAGACCGAGATTGCCCAAAACAATGCGCCAATCTTAAAGAAAGCTTTGAACTGGTCATATGCGGTCAACCAGGCAATTGCAGCGCTGCCCTGGGAGGTTAAAAAGGCCTTCGCAGGCGTTAGAGAAGGCTTTGAAGCCGTTCGACCCTTTGCGGATATCGCTGTTGTTTCCAGTGCTAACCGGGACGCAGTGGAAGAAGAGTGGATGAAATTCGGACTGCTCGACCAGGTGGAACTGGTGCTGTGCCAGGATGTGGGCAGCAAGGCGCATTGTATTTCTGAGCTGAAAAAGAAAGGCTATGCAAAAAATCATATTCTTATGGTGGGCGATGCGCCCGGCGACAAGGCAGCTGCAGAGCAAAACAGCGTTTTTTACTATCCTATTCTGGTTCGGAAAGAAACAGAGAGCTGGCAGGAATTTCCCTATGCTGCCCGGTTGTTGAAAGACGGTCAGTATCAGGACTACGGCCGTCAGAAAGAAGAGGAATTTTTGGACAATCTATCGAGGGGAGAGAAATAAAATGGTCAATTTGAAGGCAAAGCCGTTTTATCTGAATGATCAGCAGATCTGCTGGGTCGAGCAAAGTATTAAGAGTATGTCCCTTGAGGAAAAGCTGGGGCAGCTGTTTGTCATTATGACCTGCTTACCGGGAGTTGATGAGAGTGGCATTAAAAACGAACTGGATACCTGGCATCAGGGCGGAATGCGCTGGCAGCGCAAGACTACAGACGAGACCTATGAGCAAAACCGTCTTTATCAAAAATACAGCCGCATTCCCCTGTTGATCGCTGCCAACTGCGATACCGGCGGGGCGGAATGTGTGCCGGATGGGACTTATGTTGCCACAGCAGCGCAGGCTGCGGCCGGCGCTGATCCGGTTACTGCGTATCATATCGGTCTTACCAGTGCCCGTGAGTCGGGCAGTATTGGAGCCAATTGGCTCTTCAACCCCGTATGCGATATCTATTTAAACTGGCGCAATACCATTGTTAACACCCGCAGTTTCGGAGAAAACCCTGATACAGTGTTGGATATGGCCCGTGCCTATATACGTGGGGTGCGTGATTCAGGGTTTTCTATGGCTTGTACCGCCAAGCATTTCCCAGGAGATGGTACTGAAGAGCGAGATCAGCATTTGGTTATGGGGTGCAACGATCTGAACGCTGAGGACTGGGAGAATAGCTTCGGGAAGGTTTACCGGGGACTCATCGAAGATGGGATTGAGAGTATCATGGTGGGGCATATATGCCAGCCTGCTCTTTCCCGTAAGTTCCTGCCTGGTATTCGGGACGAAGAGATTCTCCCGGCCACACTCTCATCGGAATTGCTTATCGGTATGTTGCGCGGTGAACTAGGATTTAATGGTCTGATTGTAACGGATGCTACACAGATGATTGGCTTCAATGCAGTCATGCCACGCCAAAAAGCTCTTCCTGCCGCGATTGCCGCCGGATGCGATATGCTGTTGTTTACCAACGACACTGCGGAGGATATGGCTTATCTTCGTGCAGGTGTGGAGAACGGTATCATTACTTCCGAACGGCTCGATGAGGCACTAATGCGGATTCTTGGACTTAAGGCCAGGCTGGGGTTGAATGAGGGATATAACTATCCAGCACCCGAAATGAGGGAGAAATATATAGGCTGTGCCGAGCATCTTTTATTCCGAAAAGAGGCTGCCGATCGCTGTATCACTCTGGTGAAGGATACGCAGGAGCTGTTACCGATTGATCCTGTCGGCAAGCGCATCTTTTTGGTTTATGAGCACAACATTCCCAACTCACGTGCTTATCAGGGCGATAAGACGAAAGACTTGTTAAAGGAGGAACTGGAGACGGTAGGTTTTACTGTTGACATCTGTCCCACATTTTACGATTTGGAGCTAGAAAACGGTGTCAGCTTCCATAATCTTCTTACAATGATGGATAAGGGCTCCAGGGAGGCTTTTAAGAGCAAATATGATTTAGTGCTGTTAGCGCTGAATTTTACCGGTTACGCTCAGACAAATGAAGTCCGCATCACTTGGTCAACCGACCATTCGGTAGATCAGCCCTGGTATCTGGCTGAAGTGCCTACTGTAGCGATTAGTCTCAACCTCACCAATCATCTGATCGACGTTCCGCAGGCAAAGACCTTTATCAATGCCTATGGCAGCAAGCAGGAGAATATCCGCGCTGCCGTTGAAAAGATGATCGGAAAGAGTACATTTACCGGCAAAGCGGAGGATAATGTCTTCTGTGACCGCTGGGAAACACGCTTATAACAGAAACGGAGGAAAACATATGGTTATTCAGACTAAATATGGACAAATCAAAGGTGTTTCAGAGCGCGGTTGTACAGTTTACAAAGGCGTTCCTTATGCCAAGCCACCTGTTGGAGAGCTTCGCTGGCGTAAGCCACAGAGACCAAAGCCCTGGAAAGGCGTTCTCATGGCTGACCATTTTGGCAACAAAAGCATCCAGTTCAGTAATCCCCGGGATACCTTTTACAAGAAAGAGTTTTATGACAATCCGGACTTTGAGGTACCCGTCAGCGAAGATTGCCTGTACCTGAATATCTGGGTGCCAGGCGGTTTTGATACGGTGCTTCCTGTCGCCGTTTATGTCCATGGCGGTGCCTTTATGGGCGGCGCCGGAAGCAATTTACCTTTTGTATGCGACGCATTGGCTAAGACCGGCATGATTATTGTGACGATTAATTATCGCCTGGGCGCCCTCGGTTTTCTTTGCCATCCCCTGCTTGGTGTGGAGGGGGAGAACAAGGCCGGTGGTAATTTGGGGCTTTGGGATCAGATCATGGCAATCACCTGGGTCAAGGAGAATATCGCAGCCTTCGGCGGAGATGGGGAGAATATTACCGTCTTCGGGCAGTCTGCGGGAGCCATGAGTTTGCAGGCACTGGCAGTGTCGCCGCACAGCCACGGCCTGCTTCAGCGAATGATTCTCCAAAGTGGCGGAGGGTATCACAATCCTCTGGGTGAATATCGTCCGATTGAAAAGGCGGAGACTTTCGGCGACGATGTGCTGGAGGCTTTGGGGATTTCGCCTCAGGGTTGGAAGGAGAACAAGGAGAAACGGGAAGAAGCCAAAAAGGCTCTGTGGGAGACACCGATTGAAGATTTGATGATAGCTCTGAGCAAAGCGCTTGGCACGGCCTTTATTCAGCACAAAGGGATGCCATACGTCCCGGTAATTGACAAAGAACTGATTCCTGAGGACGGCAACGCCCGAATCGAGAAGGGAGAGGTTCTATCCATTCCCTGTATTCTCGGCTGTAACGGGGACGATCTGACGTCCGCAAAAGAAAATCCAAATCCAGACAACAGCCCCATGCACGCCGGCAATCTTGCCTATGCGAAGATGATAGATTCCAATGTCTATGTCTACTATTTTGATCGCAAGCTGCCTGGAGATGAGGCGGGGGCATTCCACTCTGCGGAGCTTTGGTATGTTTTTGGAAGCTTTGATTTCTGTTGGCGCCCCATGGAGGAGGCGGATATTGCACTGTCGGAGAAAATGATTCGCTATTGGAGTAATTTTATGAAAACCGGTGATCCAAATGATGGTATCGCAAAGATCTGGCATCCGTACGTAAAGGAGGATCCATATGTTGAGTATTTGTCTTAGCAGGAAGAATAGGGGATGGCATTATCTGCTACGTTTTAGGAAGGGAGTATCCAAACAGTAGGAAACTGTTCTTCATCGGCTACCGTTCTACCGATGTTAGAAATAATGTTATCTGTTTTCAGTAAGCTTATAGTGGCGTGAATAATTCAAGATTAGGAAAGGTGTATATTTGCTATGGGAAGGCCAAGGATTACATCTCTGGAAGTTCAGAAATTTGAAATAGAGCATACGGAAATGGTACGCAGGATGGTGCCAGAATGTATGGTGCTAAAAAAATGAAGGAGTACTGCCTCTGAAAGAAGCTGGAAAAATTGCTCTTTACGGTAATGGAGTCAGGAGAACGATTAAAGGTGGAACTGGTTCTGGAGACGTGAATGTATGTCATTTTGTGAATGTAGAAGAGGGACTTGAAAGCGCCGGATTTGAGATTACAACCAAAGGCTGGCTGGAGGCCTATAACCAGAACAGGAGATGCATTGGCAGACGTTCTCACTGGAAAAAGCTATCCTTCCGGAAAACTTACCATGACATGGGCGTCGATTGCAAGATATGCTTCCACAGAAGGGTTCAGCGACCCCAATGACACGGATTATTTAAGGAAGGCATTTATGTAGGATACGTTATTTTGATACGTTTCATGTTCAAGCCACTTATCCTTTTGATTATGGCATGCACAAAGGGCAATGCCATAATCAAAAGGATATATCGTTGTTTGTCGCTGCTGTCCTTTGAACCTGAACACATATTTAAAAGATGTGTTCAGGTTCTATATTTTTATGGAAATGCAGGGAAAGTACGAAAGCCTGAAAGTCCTCTATTATGATTCCTTTACCACAACGAATCATGCAGGGGTTTAGAGGCGGCTACGGTACCGTGCGTTTAAAGGCTACCTGAAGGAAGAAGAGCGGAAAGTACGGGCGGCAGAGCAGAATGAAATATTGACGCTTCTGAAAGCCTGCACCAACTGCCGCGACCAACCTTATTTCTTATCACAAATTTTCAGATACGCCAGGTGCCCCGCAGCTTTACGGGGCATCCATATCTGTTACCGATTATCTATTTTTTCGGGGTACATGTCATGATGGGCAAGACGGTCATAAGCCATCTCCTCCCATTTTGTTCCTTTCCTGCCGTAATTACAATATGGGTCAATTGAAATACCACCTCTTGGAAGAAACTTCCCCCAGACTTCTATATATTTAGGTTCCATAAGATTTATCAAATCTTTCATAATCTTATTACAGCAGTCCTCATGAAAATCCCCATGGTTCCTGTAAGAAAAGAGATACAATTTTAGTGATTTACTCTCAACCATTTTTCTGTCCGGGATATAAGATATATAAATGGTCGCAAAATCCGGCTGTCCTGTGATCGGACAGAGCGATGTAAACTCAGGACAATTGAATTTCACAAAATAGTCATTGTCCATATGTTTATTCTCAAAACTTTCAAGTACCTCCGGCGCATAATTCATTTGGTACTCTGTCTGTTTTCCAAGCGCATGCAGGGACATCTAATTTTCCTCCTTCACTTTAAGCTTTCTCGCCAGATATACAAACGGTGTATCGCAAAAAGCAACAATTGCCTTAAACAGATACGTTGTAAGCAGAATGCTGACAAATACTTCCGTGTCATACACACCCCAGAAAGCGGCAAACGTAAACACCAGCGTATCCACAGCTTGGGAAGTCAGGGTCGAACCGCAGTTCCGAAGCCATAACCTTCCCTCATTATCTCCCGTTTTTTTCCAGATAAAATGATAAAGCGTAACATCTATTGTCTGTGAGCAAATATATCCCAGCGTGCTTCCCAAAACCACCCGCGGTACAAAGCCAAACAGCGCCGTCATCGGCTCATTCATGATATCGTTCGCATTCGGGACAAACCTTAGCAGCCCCTGCGTTCCCACCAGAAAAATAACTGTCGTGAACAAACCTATGTAAACCGCTTTCTGCGCTGCCTTCTTCCCGTACTTTTCAGAGAGAATATCTGTCACCAGAAAGCTGGCCGCATAAAGTGTATTCCCGGCAGTGGTAGAAAGACCAAAAATATCCACATTTTTGCACACCTGTATATTGGCAAGAATTGCCGAAATCGCCGTAAAGACATACAACCCGGTCCTGCCAAATATTTTATAAGCAAACACCACCGAAAAAAGATAAAAAACAATCGAACATATAAATAAAACAGAGTTTGTCATTTCTTCTCCTCCTCATATTCTGCCGGATCCTGAATCCCATTTAACGCAAATGCTTTCCTCCTGTCTATACAGGTCGCACACGTTCCGCACGCCTTTTCCCTTCTTTCATAGCAGGACCACGTGGATGAGAAGGGAACCTGAAGTTCCATTCCTGCCCGAACCACATCTGCCTTATGGCTGCACAGGAACGGCGCCTCAATTTCCAGCTGTTTTCCGCTCCCTTCATACACTGCCCGGCTGATTGCTTCATGAAATGCCTCAGAAGTATCCGGGTAAGCATTTCCGGCGCTGTCATCTGCATGCGCTCCATAATAAATCTTTCCGCACCCGTCCGCCAACGCAACAGAAGCTGCTGCTGCGAGGAAAAGCCCATTCCGAAACGGAACATAGGTAGAAACCGGTTCCCCGGCGCACGTTTCCAGCTGAGACGCATATGTTCCCTGCGGAATCTCACCTCTTCCCTCCAGTAACGTGCAGTCCGAACCGGCAAATATCATACTCATATCCAGTTCCTTATGCCTCACATGATAATGCTGCGCAATCCTCCGCGCGGCTCTCAGTTCATTGCTGTGCTTCTGTCCATAAGAAACTGACAGGCTCAGCACATTTTCATATCCATACTTCTTCACTGCAAGCGCCAGACAGACTGTCGAGTCAATGCCTCCGCTTGACAACACCAGTACTTTCATACATTTTCCTCCATTTACAATCCAACCTGCAAAAAGCAAAAAAATCCCGCAAAACGCAGGATTTAATAAAATCAGGTTCCCTAGTTTTGTTTAACGACAGGATGGTACGCTCGATAAATCGGGCCGAACTGTCTATGCAGTTTTATTGAAATTATATTCCTCAAAACTCAAAATGTCAACTACTAAAAATTTTGTTTTTACACGCTTACCATCCTTACGCATAACTATCTGTAGTTCGCCACTATACCTTTTGCATAATCCAGATACTTCTAAGATATTATCTATTCAGTTTTCCTTCTCGCATAAGATTTCCATCACGGCGTTTAAATCGTCTTTGTAGATGCAGGACACGGGGCGTCAGTTGCGCAGGTAAAACAATAATAAAATATGCAGAGAAATGAAATTGAATGCAGGGTGTCTGCTATCAATGGGAAAGGACTAAGCCTGCTGCTGTTCAAGGACGCCCGTGTTGACCAGAAGATTTTAGATGAAGCATTCACGCCTTTTGGGTGGAAGCGCAGCCACCAGAGCATTGACGGAAACCTGTATTGTACCGTGGAAATCTGGGATGAATACAAAAGCCAGTGGATTGCGAAACAGGATGTAGGGACGGTCAGCTATTCTGAGAAGGAAAAAGGCCAGGCGTCCGATTCCTTCAAACGAGCCTGTTTCAATTGGGGTCTGGGAAGGGAGCTATACACTGCCCCGTTCATATGGGTTCCGGCCGGGGCAGCCAATATCCGTCAGGAAGGGGAGCGTTACGTCATAGGCGACCGTTTTTATGTACAGTACATTGCCTACAATGAAAACCGGGAGATTTCCGGGCTGCAGATTGTGAATGGTAAAGGGCATCTTGTCTATGAATTGAAACAGAAGCCAGAGATAACCTCCATCACAAAAGTGCAGATGGAGGTATTGGAGCAGGAGCTTGCCCGCACCGGAGTCACTATGGAAGCGGTATTGGAACGCTATTCCCTGAAAGAGCCAGGGGAGATGACAGTGGAAATCTATGCAAAAGCCTTGAACAGCTGTAACTTAACAGAATAAATGACAAAAAGGTATTTATGAGTGGGAACATCCGTGAGGGGGGGTGGGAAATGCCGGGAAACCCCGTGAAATATAGGGTTGTGGCGAATTTGAGAGGGAGAAAATAAAGCATCTTTGACAGCGATTTTGTGAATAGGCTGTTAAGATGCTTTTTTATATGTGTTTAAGGAAGGAGAACGGAGGAGAGTGCAAGGAAGCATTGATTTTATAGGGTTTCTGCGACTTTCCCCCGTTCTTTAAGTAAGCGATGCAAAAGAAACCGTATTGTAAAAAATGAGCTGCTATGGTAATGCTTCCATAACAGCTCATTTCTTCTTTTTCTGAATTCCACAGTATTCCGG
>NZ_JBQIOP010000074.1:0-12091 GCF_056822245.1 Petralouisia sp.
GGCAAAGGGCAATCCGGTAGTTCTTGTGTATCGAAATATAGATTGTTCGTTCTATAGCTGCATGGACGGAACTGTTTTAACACACAGGAAATAGGAAAGAACTAAAGGAGCCAAAAGCAGGCCATATATATTTCAATACACAGAAAATGGGAACAACCAACCCCCAACCATAGCGTTCATATTCCAATACAAATGAAATGGGAGCAACCAACCCCAACCATAGCGTTTATATTCCAATACACAGGAAATTCGGGATTGCCCTTCCTCATAAGTGAACAATTCACGGGCGCCCTTAGTGAAGGCAAAATCCACTGCTTACAGAGACTTAGGAAGGAAGGCTTTCCTGACTTCCTTAGTCGAAGTTAGCAGTTAGTTTGCCGAAACGCTGCCCGGTTCCCGTTGAGGAAGGGCAATCCCGAATTCCCGTCCGTTATTGGAACATAACCGCCGCCCCCGTTGAGGAAGAACCATCCCGAATTCCCGTCCGTCATTAGAATAAAACCGGCTCAGGGCCACCACAAAAGGAATATCCAAGACACTCCTTTCAGGCAGCCCTGAGCCCAGGAAATCAGATGGAAATATCAATATTTCCGCCCACATGAGGATTCACAGACTGTTCCATGAGTTTAATCATGGAGTCCCCCATGTTTTCCATCGTATCCAGTTGTTTGCTCAGCATAATCGTCCCAACGTCATTGTTGACCTGGGTCATGCTGAGAGCAGTTGATAAAGAAGCAATATCCATATTCGTGCCTCCTTTCCTAGATTTTAGAACCGTGCAGAAACGCTGCACGGTTTCACAGGGAAATGACCCTGTTCTTATTATGGCACGAGACACAGGAAAAATCAATATCAGATAAGCAGGAGGTTTAGACGATGTATGATGTAATTATTTTAGGAAGCGGCCCGGCAGGATTAAGCGCGGCCATTTATGCACAGAGGGCAAGATTAAGCGCTTTAATAATAGAAGAAAAGCCTTTAAGCGGAGGCCAGATTCTGGATACCTATGAGGTGGATAATTATCCGGGGCTGCCTGGGATTACCGGATTTGAAATGGGCCAGAAATTCCGCGCCCATGCAGATAAACTGGGGGCTGAAGTGGTGAACGCCCAGGTGCTTGAAGTGAAAGTAGAGGGTGAGAAAAAAGTGGTTTCCACTGCAAAAGGCGATTATGAAGCCAAAAGCCTGATTATTGCAACGGGAGCCAGACACCGGAAACTGGGGGTGCCCGGAGAAGATAAACTGGTGGGAATGGGAGTGTCCTACTGCGCCACCTGCGACGGCGCGTTTTTCCGGGGAAAATCTGTGGCTGTAGCCGGCGGCGGCGACGTGGCCCTGGAAGATGCATTGTTTCTGGCCCGGGGCTGTGAAAAAGTTTACCTGATTCACAGAAGAGATGAGTTCCGGGGCGCAGGGATTCTGCAGGAACGGGTAAGGGAGACGCCTAATATTGAACTGGTGCTGAACAGCAACTTAATCTCTATTCAGGGAGAAGAGGAGGTTTCGTCGGTTCTTGTCCGCAATAACAAAGAAAATACCGACAGGGAAATTCCGGTGCAGGGAGTGTTTATTGCAGTGGGCATTGAGCCTAATTCCAGTGCGGTGAAGGATCTGGTGGCCCAGGACGCCCAGGGGTATATTGTGGCCGGCGAGGATACAAAGACCAGCGCAGAAGGAGTATTTGCAGCGGGAGATGTGAGAACCAAGCAGCTTCGGCAAGTGCTGACAGCGGCTGCCGACGGGGCGAACGCAGTAACCTCGGCAGAGAAATATATTACTGAAAAGAATCAATCATTTTTCATGACAATACAATAATGACAAGATCAGAGCAAATATTGCAACTTTTTTGTAAAAGATTACGGTTGACATAAACAGCCCTCCTTGTTATAATAAATCCTGTAATAAATTTGTAACATATGAAGAATCCTATCGGGACTTCATGCTTTATAGAAGATTATGGGCTAAAATGGAGGGTATTGTTATTATGAACAGGAATTCAATTAGAAAAGCAACAACATGTTGTTTAACTGCCGCAGTGGTATTAACAGGAAGTTCTTTTGTGTCCCACGCAGCAGTAAGCGCTGGAGCAGGCGACCTGATTTCAGCAGCGACAGAAGCACCGGCAGATACTGGTAAGAAAGCAGATAAAGCAGAAGATAATAATGCAACCGCAGGCGTAACCGAGATTTTTGCAAATTCTCTGGCGCCCAGACAGGAAGCGATTGATACAGGCGCAGCCAAGGAAGAAGCTGAGGCTCCTGCTAAGACAGAATATGATGATATCGCAATTGCGCAGGTTGACAATTATGTAAATGTACGTTCCGCAGCCAGTGAAGAAGGAGAAGTGCTTGGTAAGTTATATAATAACTCCGCCTGCACCGTACTTGGAACCGAAGGCGACTGGTATAAGATTCATTCTGGTAATGTGGAAGGTTATATCAAGGCAGAATTCCTTGTATTAGGAAATGCAGAACTGGCTAAGTCCGTAGGGCACAGAGTGGCAGATGTAACCACAGAGACACTGAATGTCCGTGCAGAGTCCAGTACGGAATCAGAATTACTGGGACAGGTTCCCCAGGGAGAAGAACTCAGCGTAGTAGAAGAGAAGGACGGCTGGGTGAAGGTAGCAATTGAAGAAGGCGACGGCTGGGTATCCAGTGAATTTGTAGATTGCAGCACACATTACGTAGTGGCAGAGTCCAAAGAAGAAGAAGAAGCCCGTCTTAAGAAAGAAGAAGAAGAACGTAAGGCAGCAGAGGAAGCAGCAAGAAGAGCTACCAGAAGCAAATCTTCCAGTTCAGGTTCTTCCAGTTCAGAATCTTCCGGCTCTGGTTCCGGAGAGAGCAGAAGCTATGCTCCCCCAAGCGGCGGAAGCGGACAGGCAGTTGCCAATTACGCATGCCAGTTTGTAGGCAATCCTTATGTATACGGCGGGACAAGCCTGACCAACGGCGCTGATTGCTCCGGATTTGTAATGAGTGTATATGCAGCATTTGGCGTTGGCCTGCCTCATTCCTCCAGCGCACTGGCAGGAGTAGGATACGGCGTAAGCACAGACGCAATGCAGCCTGGTGATATTGTATGCTACAGCGGTCACGTTGGAATCTATGTAGGCGGAGACACCATCGTACATGCAAGTACCGAAGCGACTGGCATTAAGTACACTTCTCCGGCATCATACAGACCGATTGTTGCAGTAAGAAGAATTTTCTAAGAGTATTACATAGACAGTGGCAGAGAAGAAACTGCCGGGAAATGATTTATTTCCCGGCAGTTTTTTTAAATTTCAGTTTACGGGTTCCGTCTCCCAAAACAGAAAAATTGCTCTGACTTTTGACAGGCACAGAGAAAAGAGTCATACAATTCTTCTAATTTTCTAAAAAAATTTTTGTAGAAATATGTCAGAAAATGTCTGATTCTGGAATTCTGAAAAAAGTGCACAAAATTATGGGGATAAACAAAAATTATCCAAAAGTTATCCACATAAAAATATGACAAAAAATCCAAAAATGTGAGTTATACACAGAGTTGTCCACATTATCCACAAAAAGTCGTGTGAATAACCTGGTTTACATAGTAGGAAAAAGAAACATTTGTTTTGTGAAGTTGTGATAAAATGAATGATTTTCGGAAAAAATAGAAAAAAGTATTGACTTTTTAATAGACAAAAAAAATTTATTTCAAGGCAGAAATGTCAGTTAATTTCCATTGGAAAGGGTGGTTGAAAAAATTTCCTGCTTTTGGTATACTTCTAAAAGTACATTTAATAACCGCAGTATCAGTCAAATAGAAACGGGTGTTATATGATTAAGAAATTGGAGATACTGGGAATGGCATTGGATAATGATACGGTGGCAGAAGCAATGGTTCGGGTGGAGGAATTTCTGAACAGTACCATGATGAACACCATAGAGGCCATTTCCATGGATATGTTGGTAAAAACTCAGGAAGATGACAGACTGAAAGCCTGTATTGAACATCTGGATCTGACAGTCATCAGCGATAAGGAGATTCTGAAAGCCGCCGGAGAGATTTCCAGGCAGCGGATTCAGGAGACGGTGAACAATGATTTTTTTAAAGAGTTTGCAAAGCGGGCGTCCGGGAACCGCAGGGCGGTGTTTTTACTGGGAGAGACCGAAGAGAAGCTTGATGCGCTGAGAGAATTTCTGGCGGAGCATTACAGTGGAATTCAGGTGGCGGGATGTTTCGGACTGGCAGACTGCCCCGGAGACTATGATATGGTAATTAATGAAATCAACATTGCAGAACCGGATGTGATTATGTCGGCGCTTACATCGCCGGAACAGGAATATTTTTTACAGGACAACCGGGAAAAATTAAATGCGAAAATCTGGTACGGGCTGGGGGAAGTATATTCAGACAGAAAGGTTGTGTCTGAGGTGGCAGGATTTGCCAGGAAGCTGATCCAAAAGGGCGTGATGCACAGTATGATATCACGTTATAATAAAAAAGAAGAATGAGGTAAAAGAATGAACAGATTGTTAGCTTACAGGCGGACGCCGGTATTTTTGTATCTGGTAATTATTGCAGGGACAGGATTGCTTGCGTTTGCCATAAAGTGTATTTTTGATCCCATCGGCCTGGTAACCGGGGGATTTACAGGCATCTCCATTCTGATGAAAGATTTGTCAGAAGTGTTTTATCCGGGCGGAATTCCTCTCTGGTTTGCCAATCTGGCCTTAAACCTTCCGGTATTTTTACTGGCCTGGAAGATTAAGGGGAAACGGTTTATCGGGCGGACAGCCATTGCCACGGCTCTCCTTTCCGGGTGGCTGTATGTGCTGCCGGAACTGGATTTTATCAGCGGGGATTATATTCTGGCTGCTTTGTTCGGCGGAACCATTTCCGGTATCGCTATGGGAATGATTCTCTGGGCGGACGCCACCACCGGCGGAACGGAAATGGTGGGCGCGCTGATACAGTGCCGGTTGAAGCATTATTCTGTGGCGCAGATTATGCAGGTGCTGGACGGCCTGGTAGTGTTGGCGGGGCTGTATGTATTCGGCCTGCGTCCTTCCATGTATGCCATTGTGGCGATCTTTATTTCCTCAAAAGTGATAGATACTATTCTGGAAGGTATGAAATTTTCAAAAGCCGCATATATTATCACCGATAAATACGAAGAGATTTCCGGAATTATCATGGAAACTCTGGATCGGGGCGTTACGGGATTGGAAGCCAGAGGCATGTATTCCGGTGAAAAAAAATGTATGCTGTACTGTGTAGTGTCAAAGAAGGAGATTGTGCAGCTGAAGGAACTGGTGCATCAGATCGATCTGAATGCATTTGTGATTGTGGGGGATGTGAGAGAGGTTCTGGGAGAAGGATTTATTGAGTACCGCAGGGTATGATAAGGATTTTGTGTACTATGACTATGTAAAAATCAATGAAAATTTGAAAAAAGTTGAGGAAATGCATAAAAAAATATGGATTTCCTCTTCCTTTTTTTGTGCTTTTGCATTAAAATACATATTAAGTTGTTTTGTTTTCCCAAAATACATACAATAGAATTGTGAAAGTTGTATAGGAATTATTGCACATAAGGAACGGTCAGGAACGGGCATATTGTTTCTTCTGACAGTTCCTGAACATGAGAACATGGAGAACTGCCAGAAAAACGGCGCAAGAGAAGGAAGAGAAAAGGAGTGGAGCACATGATTTCGAATCAGATACTTCAGAACACCATTGACGGGCTGAAAGGAATTACCAGAATTGATTTATGTATTATTGATACGGAAGGCAAGGTATTGGCGGCAACTTTTCAGGATGCGGACAGTTATGTGGCGGCGGCTCTGGCATTTGTGGAATCTCCGGCAGACAGCCAGGTGTTTTTGGGATGCCAGTTTTTTAAAGTGTTTGACGAACATCAGTTGGAATATATATTGCTTGCCAACGGAGACAGCGATGATGTCTATATGGTAGGAAAGATTGCCAGTTTTCAGATCCAGAATTTGCTGGTGGCGTATAAAGAGCGTTTTGACAAAGATAATTTTGTGAAAAATCTGCTGTTGGACAACCTGCTTCTGGTGGATATTTATAACCGGGCCAAAAAGCTTCATATTGATACAGACGCCAGGCGGGTGGTGTTTATTGTGGAGACCAATCGGGAAAAGGACGGCAATGAACTGGAAAAAGTGCGGAGCCTGTTAGGGGGCAAGTCCAGAGACTTTATTACGGCGGTGGATGAGAAAAATATTATCGTGGTGAAGGAAGTGATGGAAAACGAGGGATATGAGGAGATGAACCGGACAGCGGAAGTGATTCTGAGCATGTTCCACGGCGGAGACGATTTGGATATTCACATTGCATACGGAACCATCGTCAATGAAATCAAAGAGGTTTCCCGTTCCTATAAGGAAGCCAGAATGGCCCTGGACGTAGGGAAGATTTTCTTTGAGGAACGCCATGTCAACGCATATTCCACCCTGGGGATCGGCCGTCTGATTTATCAGCTGCCCATCCCGCTGTGCAAAATGTTTATCAAGGAAATTTTTGACGGCAAATCTCCGGATGAATTTGACGAAGAGACCCTTACTACGATCAATAAATTTTTTGAAAACAGTCTGAATGTGTCCGAGACTTCCAGACAATTGTACATCCACCGGAATACCCTGGTGTACCGGTTAGACAAGCTTCAGAAGAGCACCGGCCTGGATTTGCGGGTGTTTGAGGACGCGATTACCTTTAAAATTGCCCTGATGGTTGTAAAGTACATGAAGTATATGGAATCTTTGGATTATTAAGCTAGGAGAGAATTCGATGATAAAACTTGAAAATGTCAGCAAAGCATATTCTGCGGGAATTCCTGCGTTAAATGATGTGAGCCTGTATATTGAGCCGGGAGAATTTGTTTTTGTGGTGGGGGACAGCGGTTCCGGCAAATCCACCCTGATAAAATTACTGTTAAAAGAATTAGAGCCTACCAAGGGAAGCATTTCTATTAATAATCAGAAGCTGGGAAATATCCGCCACAGGGACATTCCCAGGTTCCGGCGGAATATCGGCGTGGTATTTCAGGATTTCCGGCTGTTAAAGGATCGGAATGTCTATGAAAATGTGGCCTTTGCCCAACGGGCCGTGGGAACGCCGGTGAAAATTATGCGCAGAAAGGTTCCGGCGGTGCTGTCCATGGTGGGACTGGCTGCCAAATACAAATCTTACCCCAAAGAAATTTCCGGAGGGGAGCAGCAGAGAGTGGCAATTGCAAGGGCCCTGGTCAATGAGCCCAGGATTCTTCTGGCAGACGAGCCTACCGGTAATCTGGACGCCCACAACGCCTGGGAAATTATGAAGCTGTTGGAGGAGATCAATCAGAGGGGCACCACGGTTTTAGTGGTGACCCATAATCTGGACATTGTAAAGGCCATGAGAAAGCGTGTCATTACAATGAAGAAAGGCGTTGTCATTTCAGATGAACGGATAGGTGATTTTTATGAGGATTAGTACGTTCTGGTATACGTTAAGGCAGGGAGCGAAGAACATCTGGAAGAATAAAATGTTTTCTCTGGCTTCCATTGCAACCATGTCGGCCTGCATTTTTCTTTTCGGTATTTTCTATTCTGTAGTGGTGAATTTCCAGAGCGTAGTGCGGGAAGTGGAATCAGGGGTTGCCGTTACAGTGTTTTTTGTGGACGGAGCCACCCAGGAACAGATAGACGCCATCGGGGAGCAGATTGGAAAACGGGTGGAAGTGTCGGAAAAGGTCTATGTGTCTGCGGAAGAGGCATGGGAGAATTTTAAGAAAATTTATTTCAAAGGGGCGGAGGATATGGCCCAGGGATTTGCGGAAGATAATCCTCTGGCCAATTCCGCTCATTATGAAGTTTATATGAATGACATTTCCATGCAGGAATCTCTGGTTACGTTTGTGCAGTCCTTAGACGGGGTGAAGGAAGTGAAAAGCTCGGATATGGCGGCCCATACCCTGACGGATTTCAACCGTCTGATTGGTTATGTGTCAGCGGGGATTATTCTGATTCTTTTGTGTGTGGCAGTATTTTTGATCAGCAATACCGTTACCATCGGAATTGCAGTCCGGCGGGAGGAAATTGCGATTATGAAATTGATCGGCGCCACCGATTATTTTGTGCGCGCGCCGTTTATTGTGGAAGGAATTCTGATTGGCCTCATCGGTTCGGCCCTGCCGCTGCTTGTGCTGTATCAGATGTACCGCAGAATCATTGTGTATGTGGGAGAAAAATTTCTCTGGCTCAGCGGAATGCTAGAGTTTCTGCCGGTGAATAAAGTGTTTTCCACCCTGGTTCCAGTGGGACTGATTCTGGGAGTGGGCATTGGTTTTCTGGGAAGCCGCCTGACCATCCGCAAACATTTGAAAGTTTAATGTCCGGCGGAATAAATTCATGGGAAAGACATAATTTTTTGGTATAATATGCAAAAATCAGATTGCAGAAAAGAGGAATCACAGAATGGACAATCAGGAATATTTTCAGCCGCCCAGAAAACAGAAATCGAATTTCTGCAAAGGAGTTTTGGTGGGAGCGTTGGCGTCGCTTCTGACAGTTACGCTGGCAGCCGGAGGACTCTGGCTTGGCATAAATGCCGGTCTGAGGAAAAAAAGCAGTTCCAAACAGGAAGAGAGCAGCAAAGAGGCCATTTCTGAGAAAAGTGTGGAGAAGAAATCCGGTGAAATTGCGGATTTGATTGATCAGTATTACTATGAGGAGGTGGACGAGGAGGCTCTGGTGGAGGGCATGTACGCCGGAATGGTGGAAGGACTGGGAGATCCGTATTCCGCTTATTATACGGCGGAAGAATACCGCGCTCTGGACGAAAGCACCAGCGGGGTTTATTACGGAATCGGCGCGGTGCTGACTCAGAATATCAATACGAAAATTGTCACAATTCTCCACGTTTATGCCGGAACGCCGGCAGAAGAAGCGGGAGTGAAAGACGGAGACGTGATTGTAAAGGTGGGGGATATTGAAGGAGACAGTATGGAGCTGTCAGAACTGGTGACCCACATCAAAGGAGAAGAGGGCACCACCGTGCATCTGGAGCTGCTGCGCAGCGGTGAGAAGGAGCATATTGAACTGGATGTCACAAGGCGGCAGATTGAGGTGCCTACGGTGGAACATCAGATGCTGGAAGGCCAGGTGGGCTTCATTCAGATTACGGAATTTTCCGAGTCTACGCCGGAACAGTTTCAGGCAGCCTGGAATGAACTGGAGGGCCAGGGCATGGAGTCTGTGATTGTGGATTTGCGGGATAATCCCGGCGGAGTGCTCCAGTCTGTATGTGCAATGTTAGATGCAATTCTGCCGGAGGGATTGTTGGTGTATACGGAAGATAAGTACGGAAGCCGTTCGGAGTACAAGTCGGATGCAAAATGCGTGAAGCTGCCGATGGCGGTATTAATTAACGGCAACAGCGCCAGCGCGTCAGAAATTTTTGCAGGAGCCATCAAGGATTATGAATACGGAACCCTGATTGGAACCACCTCTTTTGGAAAAGGCATCGTTCAGACCATTATTCCCATGGAGGACGGAAGTGCAGTGAAGGTGACTATGGCAAAATATTTCACGCCCAAAGGAAATTATATCCATGGAGCGGGCATTGAACCGGATATACAGTTGGAATATCAGTATCAGGAGGAGACGAAGGGGGAAGATTATAATCCCATGCATGACAATCAGGTGTTAAAGGCTTTAGAGGTGCTTCAAAAGGGAGAAAAATAGCGAATAATGATTGACCTGGTACTTTAGATAGGATAAGATAGTAGTAACAGAATTTGTATATATTTGTAAGGATACAGAAAGGGATAACGACGTGAAACAGTTTTATGGTATGAGCCAGAAGGGAGATTTGAGAGAAGCGGTCAAGGGGCTGAAAGATCCCCAGATGATTTTGCTGATGTCAAATGCAGAACAGTTTGAAACGCATGTGCGTAAATTGGAAGAACTCTTTCCCGGTGTGCCCAGTATTGGGTGTATCGGAATGAGTTACGATACCAGAGTGGTGGAAAAGGGCGTGGGCCTGGTTGCATTTTACGGCGGCATTTCGGCGGCGGCCGATGTATTGGAAGAGGTATCTGTGATGCCGGTGAAATACATCGATCGCCTGCAGCGGGATGTGGAGAAAGTGGACGCCGCAAAAGGCGACACCATCTGTCTGGATTTTTGTTCCGGGAACGATGCCTGCGCGCTGACTACGGTATACAGTGTGTTAAAGCGCAGGGGTATTTCCCTGGTGGGAGGCACCGGCGATGCAGGCAGGGTGTCGGCCAACGGGAAGGTCTATGAGGATGCAGTCGCCTATGCCCTGATTAAGAACCGGGGAGGGAGGGTGAAGGCATATAAGGAAAATATTTACCATAAGATGGGGAATTACCGCTTTATCGCCTCTAAGACCAACAGAGCCAAATATGTGATCGGTGAATTAAATGGAAAACCTGCCAAGCAGGTGTATCAGAGTATTCTGAAGGTAACGGAACAGCAGATTACCACCCAGACCTTTAAGAATCCCTTTGGAAGGATCGACGGGGACGAGACCTGCATTATATCCATTAAAGAGGTGGATGGAAATGCACTGGCCTGCTTTCGGCAGGTGAATGACTCGGATGTGCTGATTCTTCTGGAACTGGGAGATTATAAGAGAATTGTAAAAGATACCATTCAGGCCATTCAGCGGGATTTTCCGAAGATTTCCGGCGTATTTTCCGTGAACTGCCTGTTTCGGTATCTGATGTTCAGCGAAAACCATTACATGCAGGAGTATCTGCTGGATATGGGAACTCTTGGAAACCATGCGGGCCTGGTTGGATACGGAGAGCACTATAACAACCGGTTTGTCAATCAGTCCATGACCTGCGTGGTGTTTGAGTAAAGGGGGAAAAAGATGCTATTTGAAAAGAAAGGCCCCAAAAAGGCCGTGAAAAAACAGAAGAAGGGTCTTTATCCCGTATTATATGTAATGGAAAGTCTGAAGGGCTATCACACAGAACTGGTGCAGAAAGAAGTGAATTCTCTGCAGGAATTAAGCGTGGTAAGCAAATCCTTCGGCAAGGTGCTTCATGAATCAGAGAATTTCCAGGAAAAGCTGCAGGATTTCGGAAATACCTTTTCCAGTATTAGTCAGGTGTCCGGGCAGTTTACAGAAGTGAAGAGTGAGATTGCTGAGTCTGTGAACCAGGCCCAGAACGGCGTGGAGGAATTGAAAAACAGTTCCCGGGAAGTGGAATCTCATTTCGGGGAAATGGAAAACACCTTCGAAGATTTCATGGAGGCTGTGAAGAATATCAAGAAATGTACCAGTAAGATTGTCACCATTGCCGATCAGACCAACATGCTTGCGCTGAACGCCACCATAGAAGCGGCCAGAGCCGGAGAACAGGGCAAGGGATTTGCCGTAGTGGCGGTGGAAGTGAAGGCGCTTGCAGATGAGATTAAGAAGCTGGTGGCTGAGGTGAATACCAGTATCGGGGATGTGGAGCAGGGAACAGATAAGCTGAACGAAAGCATCAGCACCTCCCAACAGGCATTGGAAGCCAGTATTGATAAAGTAAATGATACATATGAGATGTTTGATAAGATTACCCAGGCGGCAGAAGGGGCGGAGACGGTGCAGGAAGAGATTTCCGGCGTGATTGACCAGTCCAGTTCATCCTTGCAGTCTTTGTGCGGATTTTTTGACCAGACCAGGGAGCATTATCAGCAGGTTATGGAGCATATCAATTATGCAAGCAAGCTGGGAACCACCAAAAGTGCCATGTTTGAGGACATTGATCTTATGATGTCTCAGATACCGCCTATCATAGAGGAATACAATCAGTAACGTTGTTGTTGACAAAGGAATAAAAATCATATATTATTAACATGGATCACAGAACGCAGAGGGACCGCAGACGCGGTTGAGAAGGTTAAAACCTGACTCTTTGAACCTGTCAGTTAATACTGTCGTAGGGAGCGTAAATATGTCAGAAGATTTACAAGACGCTCTTAGACAGGAGCGTCTTTTTATGTGCGCCCAGTATGGGCGCAATCTAATCGGTGAAAGTCCGTAACACGCCCTGATAGTGGGAAGTGTATAGCCAAGAGCAAGGGTGTCCATCGTG
>NZ_JBQIOP010000075.1:0-11934 GCF_056822245.1 Petralouisia sp.
TTTAACAGATCATTCGGAAAGATTAAATTCCACTATTGAGTAGAGGAAGACTTGCAAGATTAAATTCCATAGAGGGGTGGAATTTAAATTTGCAATTAAGTTATTAATAGAAAAAAAGGGAAAAAAGTTGTTGACATTTGGAAATGTTTCGCATATAATATAACTTGCGTTACGGTTAACGCAGAGGATAACCATCGGGGTGTGGCTCAGCTTGGCTAGAGCGCCTGGTTTGGGACCAGGAGGTCGCAGGTTCGAATCCTGTCACCCCGATCGCTGCATGCGGGTGTAGTTCAATGGTAGAACACCAGCCTTCCAAGCTGGATACGTGGGTTCGATTCCCATCACCCGCTTCATGTGTTCGTAGCTCAGCTGGATAGAGCAACGGCCTTCTAAGCCGTGGGTCGGGGGTTCGAATCCCTTCGAGCACATTACACAGGTGCTTCAGTGGATCTGTGTTTACTATGAAAGCCCTTAGCTTCCATAGCATGGATGGCCATGCGGCCCGCCGGACGGCAGGCTGAGCATGATAAGGGTTTACTATGGTGGGTATAGCGCAGTTGGTTAGCGCGCCAGATTGTGGCTCTGGAGGCCCAGGGTTCGAATCCCTGTATCCACCTTTTTATACTTTAAGGGCTGTCTGCAGAGTACGCGCCCAGGCTGATGGGCTATCGCCAAGCGGTAAGGCACAGGACTTTGACTCCTGCATTCGCTGGTTCGAATCCAGCTAGCCCAGTTATATATGGGATATTAGCTCAGTTGGTAGAGCACTTGACTTTTAATCAAGTTGTCCGGGGTTCGAATCCCCGATGTCTCATTGATATAAACGGGAATTTCTGTTTTCAGGAATTCCTGATTTTCTCTTTATAACGTCATTTCGTTTAGGCATGATGAGGGTTTACTGTGAAAGATGAAGGCTTTTGCAGCAATGCAGGCGGATGTGGCGGAACTGGCAGACGCGCCAGACTTAGGATCTGGTGGGAGACCGTGCAGGTTCGATTCCTGTCATCCGCATGGAACCGGGGCTTTTGGAAGAATTCAATCTTTCAAAAGCCCCGGTTTTTTACTTGACACGAAAAATTGAAAAAAGTATACTAAAAATAAAGAAAAATGGCAGAAAAGCCATGGGGAAGGAGCAGAAGCTATGGAACAGGAGACGCTTCGGAAAGAGGATTTTTTCCGATTTGCAGATGTGGCGTTAGAGATCATATTGAGGTTTGACCGAAACGGAAAGATCCTGTATGGCAACAGCCAGGCGAAAAAGGATTTGGGATATGGGGAAGAACTGACAAAAACCAGTCTTTTGTCACTGTTTCCCACAGAACTTCAGCAGAAAACCTACGAGGACGGGATGCTGCTGGATGCAATGTCAGCCATGAGAGAGAGTATGATGTACCGAAAGAACGGCACCTGTTTTCCGGTCCGCATGACCACAATTGTGGAAGGAGATCAGAATCTGCTGTTTGCAATTAATATTGCCAAAAGGATTGAGACGGAGCGGAAGCTGGTTCGGATGAAAGAGGAGATGGAGGAGACCATCAAGGTGCGGAATGAGTTTGTGGCAAATGTTACCCATGAACTGCGCACGCCGGTAAACGGAATCCGGGGGCATGTGACGAATATGCTGGAAGCGGGCGTAACCGGGGAACAGAAACGGACGCTGGATATTATTCTCCGCTGCTGTGAAAATATGTCCGCCATTATCAATAATATTCTGGATTTTTCCAAGCTGGAAGCAGGGAAATTTACACTGGAACAGAAAGAATTTAATTTTTACCAGATGATAAATCATGCAGTGGAAACGAATATTACTGCAATTAATGCAAAAGGTTTACATACTATGGTAAATATAGATAAGTCAATTCCTGAATTTTTAATCGGGGATGAGCTGCGTCTGACACAGATTCTCAACAACCTTCTGTCCAATGCGGTAAAGTTTACCAGTGTAGGATACATTAATATAGAAGTAACCAAAACAGTGCAGTTTGATGATGAAATTGAATTGTTCTTTGTGGTTTCCGATACGGGAATCGGAATTTCCCAGGAAGAAAAAGATAAGCTGTTTAAGAGTTTTTCTCAGGTAGACGCTTCCATTACCAGAAAATACGGCGGCACAGGACTGGGTCTTGCCATTACCAAGCAGTTGGTGGAGCTGATGAACGGAAGCATACATCTGGACAGCGAGAAAGGAAAGGGCAGCAGTTTTTCTTATTCCGTACGGCTGCATGTGGCTCAGGACAAAAAAGAAGAGCACAGTGTCCGGGAACAGTTTGAATTTATCAATCAGAATCAGGATATGTCCAAGTTCGACAATATTGGAGAGATTTTCCATTTCGGTACCGCGGAAAATACGGAGGAGCTGCGCAGTAAGATGGAGAAGCTGATTATCTGCCTGGAAGTGGGAGCCTGGGACAAAGCGGAGACTTTTTCGCATAATATCAAAGCGTTGGTGGAAGAAGGGCCCCAGGAACTGAAAAAAGCGGCATTCCGCCTGGAAATGAATGTGCGCAAGGAAAAATACGAGAAAGCGGTGGAACAGTACAATAATCTGAAACAGTTGTTTGAGGAAAACGTCGGAGGAATATGAGTATGGAAAGTATGGAGAGAGCCGGTACAACGCCACAAATTCTGATTGTGGATGACGTGGACGCAAATCTGATGATTCTGGAAAATATTATTTTAGAGATGGGGTATAAGCCAATGTGCGCCTCCAGCGCCAGCGAAGCGACAAAGCTGATTGCGGAGCGTCTGCCCCAGCTGATTCTTTTGGATGTATTTATGCCGGAAATGGACGGATATGAGTTCTGTGAACGGCTGAAAGAAAATCCCATTACCAGGGATATTCCCATTATTTTTATTTCTGCAGCGGATTCCAGTGAAGATAAAGTGAGGGGGTTCAAGTTAGGCGCGGTGGATTACATTGCCAAGCCATTTGAGGTGACGGAGGTTACCATGCGGGTCAAGAACCACTTGAAGCTCTATGAGATGCAGCAGGAACTGGAATTAAGCAACCGTCGCCTGCACAGCGTTATCGGCAGCCAGGCCAGGAGAATTGAAGAGGAGCAGAAGAATATCCTGTATGCCCTGGCCGCTCTGGGGGAAGAACAGGGAAGCGGCGCAGGCCATCACCTGGACAACGTTGCATATAATTGTCGGTTATTGGCCCAGAGCCTTCAGTTTAGCCCGGGATTTTCCGAAGAAATATCAGAGGCTTTTATTGATACCATAGAAGTGGCTTCCCGGCTGCATGATATTGGAAAGATTCAGACCCCCTGCAGAATTCGTGTGGCGCATGATTCCTTTGAGACAGAGAATCCGGAGGTTTTGGAGCGTCATGTGGAGCAGGGAACGGCAATTTTAGAGAAGGTAAACGCAAGCACAACTGAGAACAGCTTCCTGCCGATGGCAATTGAAATTGCCCGCTACCGTTATGCCAATTGGGACGGAAGCGGATATCCCAAGGGGCTGAAAGGGAAAAATATACCATTATCGGCAAGAATTACCGCAATTATAGATATCTATGATGATTTACTGGAAGGAAAGCATGGCCAGGACAGCGATAAAAAGGCGGAAAGCCTCAGAATTATTGAAGAAGGCAGCGGAACTTTTTTTGACCCGGAGATTGTGGAGGTCTTTTTGAAGGTGCAAAAACAGCTTCATCATGAAGAAGGATAGCCGCAACGGAATTGACAAATAAAGGCGAATATAGTACCATAGGTAATATGGAATAAATATCTGATAGAAGTTTATGTGATAGGAGTAAGTTATTATGATTACGGAACAGGAATTTCATCGGATCGCAGTTTATGTAAAGCAAAAGTACGGAATCGATCTCAGTGGAAAACAGATTCTGGTTAATGGGAGAATGGAAAATTATCTTTTGCGGAATGGCTACAGCGGATATGATGATTACATGACCAAGGTGGAGAACAATCCCAAAGGAGAGGAAGCGCGGAACCTGATTAATGTGCTGACTACCAACCATACATATTTTATGCGGGAATTTGAACATTTGGACTATATGAAGAAGGTGATACTTCCTCAGATTAAGGCAAAAGAAGGAGCTACCAGGGATGTGAGGATCTGGTCGGCTGCATCATCTACAGGAGAAGAGCCATATACCATTGCCATGGTGCTGAGAGATTATTTCGGACCGGAAGCCAGCCGGTGGGATACCAGAGTGCTTGCCACGGATATTTCCACGAAAGTACTGGAAAAGGCTCAGAGAGGGAAATATCTGAAGGAACAGATAGAGCCTTTGCCTGAGAGCTGGAAGAAGCGTTATTTTAAAAGGGTGAATGATCTTGAGTATCAGGCCACAAGGGAATTGAGAGATGAAGTGATTTTCCGTCAGTTTAATCTGATGAATAAATTTCCATTCCATAAGAAATTTCATGTGGTTTTCATGAGAAATGTAATGATTTATTTTGATGAAGTCACCAAGCGTCAGCTTCTTTCCAGAGTTTATGATTTCCTGGAGCCGGGAGGATACCTGTTTGTGGGAACAACAGAAGCTGTCGACAGAAAGGGATTGAAGTTTCAATATGTGGAGCCGTCGATCTATCGGAAATAAGTATGAAGAAAGCAGGTAAACAGGATGCGCAAAATCAGAGTGTTAGTGGTAGATGATTCAATGCTGTTTCGTAATCTGCTGGTACAGAGCCTGAGTGAAGATCCATGTATAGAGGTAGTGGCCCAGGCGGGGGACGCCTATGCGGCCAGGGATGCGATTTTAAAATACCGCCCGGATGTTATGACCTTGGATGTGGAGATGCCCAGAATGGGCGGAATTGAATTTTTGAGAAAACTGCTGCCCCAGTATCCGCTGCCGGTGGTTGTCATCAGTGCAATGGATGAGAAAGTATTTGACGCCATGGAAGCAGGAGCAGTGGATTTTGTATGTAAGCCCAGTACAGTGGAACGTGACAAAGTAAGTTCTTTTCTGCGGAAGGAGCTGGGAACGAAGATAAAGATTGCATCAACGGTGAAAGTTGGAAGGCTGAAGCGTCCGGAAGCATTTCCGGTAAATAGCGCGTCCCATGTGAAGAGCAATATAGTGATTGCCATCGGCGCCTCTACTGGCGGAACGGAAGCCATATATGATGTGGTGCGTCAGTTCCGGAAGGATATTCCGGGAGTTGTGATTGTACAGCATATGCCGCCGGGCTTTACCCAGATGTATGCCAACCGGCTGAACAATCAGTGCCAGGTGGCAGTGAAGGAGGCAGCTACAGGCGACCGGGTTTTGCCGGGGCAGGTATTGATTGCGCCGGGGGATAAGCAGATGCGTCTGGTAAAAGTCAATGGAATGTATCAGGTGGAATGTAAACATGGAGAGAAAGTCAGCGGGCATTGTCCGTCCGTGGATGTGCTGTTTCAGTCTGTGGCCAAAGCGGCCGGGAAAGAGGCAGTGGGCGTGATTCTGACCGGAATGGGCGGAGACGGCGCCAAGGGGCTTTTGGAGATGCGCAAAGCCGGTGCAATTACCATCGGTCAGGATGAAGCAAGCTGCGTTGTTTATGGTATGCCTAAAGTTGCGTTTGATATTGGAGCAGTGAAGTATCAGACGGAGCTTTCAAATATAGCAAATAAAGTATACAGTGTATTAAAGGCAAACTAGAAAGGAGAACAGGGATATGAAAATATTACTGGCAGAGGATGATTTCGCCAGCCGTAAATTTATGACAAATTATCTGGAGAAATACGGAGACTGTGACATAACCGTGGATGGAGAAGAAGCGGTGGATGCCTTTTTGATGGCATTGGAGGATGGAGAACCTTACGATTTGATTTGTCTGGATGTTATGATGCCGGTGCTGGATGGTTACCAGGCGCTGAAGGCAATCCGTGACATTGAGAAGGAACGGGGAATCCAGGGAAAAGACAGCGCAAAAATTATTATGACCACTGCATTGAACGAAGAAAGAAATGTGAAAAAAGCATTTGAAATGGGGTGTACGGTATACTCTGGTAAACCGATAGACCTGGAAAAATTTGAAATGATTCTGAAGAAATTGGAACTGATATGATGACAGCGGTTGAGTATATTTACAAAAAGTACTATCAGGAAGAAGGGAGGCTTAAAAATGGCAGAAGATTTTAATACAGACAGTATGCTGGATATGTTTCTGTATGAGAGTGAACAGCTGCTTGAGACATTACAGAATACTGTGTTGGAAAAGAAAGATGAAGATTGCTTTGATGAAACCTCTATCAATGAAATCTTCCGTGTCATGCATACCATAAAAGGATCTTCCGGGATTATGATGTATGAAAACATCACGAAGGTATCCCACAAGCTGGAAGATGTATTTTATTATTTGAGAGAGTCACATCCGGAGAATGTTCCGCATCTGGAACTGGTGGATCATGTCCTTGATGTAGCTGATTTTATTACAGGCGAGCTGGATAAGATTAAGGACGGTGAGACGCCTGACGGAGACGAGACGAAGATTGTGGATGAAATTGATAAATTTCTGAAAAGAATCAAGTCAGGCATTGAAGAAAAGGGGAATGAGCTTCCGCCGGAAAATACTTATGTGGAGCCTAGCCAGTTCTATATTGCGCCTACCGGCAGTGAAAGCTATAAATATTATAAAGCGTCCATTTACTACAGAGGCGATACCCAGATGTGTAATATCCGGGCATATACAGCGGTATATTCTCTGAAAGAGATTACCGACGATATGGAATATATGCCGGACGACATTATTTCCAATGAGGACAGCGGAGCAATCATCTTAGAGGATGGGTTCCATATGCTGATTAAGTGCCAGTGCAGCAGAGAGGAAATTTTAAGCGCCATTGGCGATACTTCCGGTATGGAGCGGGTGGAAATCAATGACTGCACCCAGCAGGAATTTGAAATGGGATTCCATGACCATGGGCCGGAACCGATCATCATTGAAATGGATGATAAGGAGAAAAAGGACGCCGGCAAGAAGGAAGAGAAAAAGGAGCCTGCGCCGGGAGATTATGTTATTAAGGGAAAAGAAACCGGCAAGGGAAAGAAACTGGTGAAAAATCAGCCCAAACCTTCTCCCAAGCAGACTTATATCAGCGTTAATGTGGAAAAAATGGACGCATTGATGGATATGATTGGAGAGCTTGTTATTTCCGAGGCGGTGGTGCTGCAGAATCCGGATTTGAAGGTTCCGGGACTGGATTTGACCAATTTCCAGAAGGCATCCGGTCAGCTTGCCAAGATTACCACAGAGCTGCAGGACGTAATTATGTCCATGCGTATGATGCCTCTGACCAATACCTTCCAGAAGATGAACCGTATTGTATTCGACGTTTCCAGAAAGCTTGGCAAAGACATTGAACTGGAAGTAATCGGTGAGAATACGGAAGTGGATAAGAATATTATTGAACATATCTCCGATCCTCTGATGCATTTGATCCGTAATTCTGTGGATCATGGAATTGAAGAAAAAGAGGACCGTATTGCCGCAGGCAAGAATCCCCGGGGTAAAATTACTCTGGAGGCCAAGAATGAAGGCGGCAAGGTATATATTATCGTAAGAGATGACGGAAAAGGTCTGAATAAAGAAGTCCTTTATAACAAAGCCAGAAATAACGGGCTGATCGGCAGCCGTCCGATGTCTGATTTTACGGATAAGGAGATCTATCAGTTCATTACGTTTGCAGGATTTTCCACCAAGGAGCAGGTGACGGAGTATTCCGGCCGCGGCGTGGGAATGGATGTGGTAGTGAAGAACATACAGGCAATCGGCGGCAAACTGGAAATTGACAGTATGGAAGGCGCCGGTTCTGAAATGATTATGAAGATTCCTCTGACGCTGGCAATTATCAATGGAATTGTAATGCAGGTGGGGAATTCCACATTTGTGATTGAGACAAATGCGGTAAAAGAATTCGTAAGAATCAATAAAGATACAATAGTAAGAGAGCCGGACGGAGAAGAGTATGTGATGCTCCGGGGAGAGTGTTATCCGTTTATCAGGCTGAATGAAATGTATCATCTGCCAGGCTCCAATACAGATATTGAAGAAGGTATTGTAGTGGTACTGGAACATGAGAATAAATATATCGGTGTATTTATTGACCAGCTAATTGCAGAACAGGAGATTGTAGTAAAACCGATTCCTTCCTACATCAAAAAGGTGCAGGGGCTTTCCGGATGCACCCAGCTTGGAGACGGAAGCATTGCATTGATTCTGGATATTGCAGGGTTAATTGCCGGACAGGAAAGGAGTAGTTAAGCCATGGCGGAAGAATTGATGGATGTATTGGATGAACTGGATGATCTGGAAGAAGATGATTCACAAAAAGGTATGTTTATGACGTTCCGGATCGGGGATGAGTGCTATGGAATTGCCATTGAGTACGTAAATGAGATTATCAGTACCCAGGTGATTACCCCGGTGCCGGAAGTGGAAGATTATATTAAAGGCCTGATTAATATCCGGGGAAAAATTATACCGGTAATTGACGTAAAAATACGTTTTAAGCAGGAGCCGTTTGAGTACATGGACCGTACCTGCATTATTGTGATTGATGTAAAGGGAACAATGGTAGGACTGATCGTAGAGCAGATTGCGGATGTGATTACCATTGACGAGAAAGATATTATCCCGCCTCCATCGTTGAATCAAACCAGTTATGGGAAAGATAAATATGTAACCGGCCTGGTAAGGGTAGCTGATGAGGTAAAATTATTATTAAGCCCGGAAAAACTTATCAGTGATGAAGATCCGGCTGCAATGGAATAAAGTCTGTAACAGGTGGATGCATGAAGGAGGATATGAAAAATGAAAAATGTAAAAATAAGAACACGGCTGTATGTAGGATTTGGGATTATTTTCCTGCTGATTCTGACATTGGGTGTGATGAGTTACCGGCTTTTGGCCGGTATGGGTACCGGCACTGAGACATTGATTCAGGAAGCGATTGTACTGGGGCTGACAGTGATTTCACTGATTTTCAGTGTGACTATGTCTGTTACCATTATGCGGGATATCCGCAAGTCCCTGGATATTCTGATTACTGCAGCCAGGGAAATCGCGGCAGGAAATGCCAATTATACATTAACCAAATATAAAGACGATGAATTCGGCGAAGTAGTGGATGAATTCCAGCATATTATTGACAATATCAAATACCAGGGTGAAATTTCCAAGATGATTGCACAGGGAGATTTGACAGCTGATGTAAAAGTCAATGGAGATAAAGACGTACTGGGCAATGCATTGGACGATATTATCAGAGAGAACAACAGAATGCTTGCTGATATCCGGGAATCCACCATGCAGGTAACCGTAGGCTCCGAACAGGTGTCAGACGCCAGTCAGGCTCTTGCTCAGGGCGCAACCGAGCAGGCAAGCGCCACTCAGGAAATTACTGCTTCCATGAATGAGATTGCAGAAAGAACCAAGGTTAATACAGAGCAGATCAATGAGGCCAATGACCTTGTGGAAAATATGGGAAAAGAAGCTGTTGTAATCAATGACAGCATGACGGAAATGATGGGAGCAATGACAGACATCAACGAGGCTTCCGAGAATATTTCCAAGATTATCAAAGTAATTGATGACATTGCATTCCAGACCAATATTCTTGCATTGAATGCAGCAGTTGAGGCAGCAAGAGCAGGTATTCACGGAAAAGGCTTTGCAGTGGTGGCAGAAGAGGTAAGAAACCTTGCCGGAAAGAGCGCGTCTGCAGCCAGTGAAACAGCAGAAATGATTGAAGATTCCATACATAAAGTTGTACTTGGATCTAAACTGGCAGAAGAGACCAGCGGCTCCCTGTCTGAGATTATGAACAAGATTGAGCAGGTGGTGGAACTGACCCACAGCATTGCCGTGGCTTCCAATGATCAGGCTACCGCAGTTACTCAGATTGATCAGGCTATTAACCAGGTATCCCAGGTAACCCAGACCAACTCGGCAACCAGTGAGGAATGTGCGGCTGCCAGTGAAGAATTGTCAAATCAGGCAGCGACTCTGCGCCGTCTGGTAGGCAATTATAAGCTGAAGAATTCTGATAACAGTTTCAGCAGTATGCCGGATACAAACAGTTATCATGAACCGGAAGAGAATGAGAAGATTATCTCTCTGGAAGGTGATTTTGGAAAATACTAAAAGAACCGCATAAGTGACAACAAAAAGGGCTGTTGCAAAATGCAGCTTATATACAATATATGGATAAGAACTTGTATTCTGAATACCATATATTGTATGTAACTGCTGTTTTGCAACAGCCTTTTCTTTTTTTGCTACATAGGTGTTCCAACTTCAATCAGATTACCGTCCGGATCATAAAAGCGAACCACTTTCTGTCCCCAACTGTGTTCCATCAGCCTGTTCACATAGGTAACTTTTGGATAGAGCTTCTCCAGTTTGTGGACAAAATTCTCAATGTCCTGTTCCTCAAAATACAACTCGCAGGAATTGTTCTCAGGGATAATCTCTTTTCCGATAAAATTTTTCCAGACAGATTCCTCCTGAAGAACAAGCCCTTCTGTAAGAATCATATTTCCGTCATTGTCAAGGATAGGCGTAAGGCCGAACAGATCATAATAAAATTGTTTTGATTTTTCGATATCTTTCACTACAATTAGTATATTTTTCAGTTTCAATGATAGTATCCTCCATGTTTTTGGTATATGCCGTTTGCGTTTCAATTATATAGTACTGTTTCGGAAAATGCAATGGATCGTTCTTTTTTATAATATTAGCACTCACCTATTGTAAGTATAAGGTGAAATGCGTGTTGTTTCGTCTTTGTGTGAAAGTGGCTTAAAATCAAGGAATTTTGAGGATTTTGGCTTGTTGTTCCAGTAGTTGATTTATCGTCTTTGTTCGTCTTGTTTGAATAAAAATATGTCAGATTGTATGTCAATGGAAAAGACTATCAGCAGTTGCCAGTAGTCTTTTTTGTTACATTAAAAGGAATTTTTATGTTCATCAAGCCATTTTTGGAATCCATTTATATCATTTGCCTTTTGGTACTCGTCTCTGGCTTTTTCTGCCGCTATTCTCCATGGTTCATAATGTTTTTCTTTATAATCAGAGATATGGCTATTATATCGGATTCTAGCATGTTGTGTTTTGCGTGCTTTAGTAAACATTTGCATGAATGGATTTTTTTTGGCTTTTTCTGTATACCCAAGTTGTTTGCAAGTTTTGTTATTTTTAAATATTCTATCACAATAAATCTCATCAGAACGGCTTATAGGAATAAATACTTTTTTGCAATTTTCACATTTTTTAATTGGTATATTGCTGTTTTTGAGGTTTATTAATTCTAAGGCAATTAAAGTTGATATATTATCAATTACAAAGGTAAGGCATAATTCATTATCTTTAGTTAAATGGTATTTTGCAGTCATAGATTGTTGGCTAAGTGCAATTTTATTGAATTCTTCTAAAGTTTCAAATCTACCATCAGCATATTTTTCTATGAACAGTTTTAGATATGCAAAATATATAAAAGTTTGATTGACTTTTAAATTTATACTTTCATTATCCCCAAAATCAGTATTAAATAAATCGCGTTCAATTTCATTTAGTAAAAGAGCCACTAAAAGTGAATCATAATAGTCAGATAATATGTTGAAACATTCGTTTACATAGTTATTTATTGAAGCTTCCGCATTTTCTAATATCTTAATAGGAAAGTTTATTTTTTGTGCAATCTTATTTAAATCCATATCATAAAAAGTCAATAAAATTTCTCCAAAATTATATTGATTAAAAAGAAGCCCATTAAATTCAAAAATATCTGTTGGTTGAATAGTGTAGGTATGATTTGAAACAGTTAGTATTATTTAGATATAGACATACAGTAATATAATAACAAAAATCTATTTTGGTAGTGTCAAATAATCTATGAAAAAACCGAGTTAAAAGAAAAGGCTCGAAAGAACCTTGAAAATTGCAGATATTAGTGGTTTTAAGACCTTGGGGCGTT
>NZ_JBQIOP010000076.1:0-11652 GCF_056822245.1 Petralouisia sp.
GGGAAAGGGCCATCCGGCAGTTCCTGTGTATTGAAAGACGGACCGTTTACGGCAAATTCAATTTATTTCTTAACTTATTTTGTTTAATTTTCTATACTTAATTGCCGGGTTTATACTTCAATTATACACTATATTGGATCTTACTGATTTTCTGTTGCCAAAATGTTACCATAAACTTATTATATTACTCCAGCTAATTTCTCGCACCAATGGCGCGAGCTTTTCAGAATCACGGTAACTCAGGTAAAAGTTGCGCATTCTTCAAAGGTTTGCCGCAGAATATCCCTTTGCTCCCGGAAATTCTTTCTGCAATTCTTTTGAAAGAACTTTTACAATGGATTTGCCCCATCCGTTGATTTCCTGTTGCCTGTATATTTCCTCGCCAATCTCCCAATAAAGGTTGATGGTCTCCGTATTCATTATTTTCAGGACATGATACTGCTTTTTATGTATCAGTTCCTTCACGTCATTTACCAAAGGCTCATAACCTGCAATTTCTACTCCGCCCATTCTTTCTCCAATTCTCGCACCACTGGTGCGAGTTTTATGAATCCACTATCAAATTGGTATTTTCAATAACAGCCTGGCTATTCTTCCCCCGGCGGGTGGAACACTAACAAATCTTGTATCTCACACCCTAATACCGTACACAGTTTACAAAGCACATATACATCCAACCTGGTAATACTGTTGGTGCAATAATTATCTATCTGTTTCCAGTTCATTTCTGCCTTATGCGACAGCTTGTTCTTGCTCAGCCCTTTTTTCTTTAGCAGTTCGTCCAGCCGAATTTCCAAATATCCGTAATCTTCCTCCACGTTCCCACCTCTGCATTTTCATACTTGTTTCATGCTTACAGTCTCATTCTATATTTATTGCAGAAACTCGCTAACCCTAAACAAATATCAGGATACTAGTTACAGAAACATTAGTTCTCTTCTCTTAAATGCGGATTATAAATTTATATCTATTTTCTCTGCTCTTTTTCTGCTGGGACAAAAACAAGCAAATCTTGAATTTCACATTCCAAAACGGTGCAGAGTTTACACAATACAAAAGTGTCCAACCTGGTAATGTCATTCTCACAATATCTGTCAACCTGCCTCCAATTCATAGCCGCTTTCAGCGACACTTTATTTCGGTTCAGTCCTTTTTCCTCTATTAACTCTGCCAGCCGGATTTCCAGATGACCGTAATTTTCTTCCACTCTGTCGCCTCCTGTCGAAAAATGATACCCTGTTTTCCTTGCATTTTTATTCTATACTTGTTATAGTGTTTTTATAATCTTAAAGAAGTATTATAATACTTCTTGCATAAACAAATGTTTTGACAGGAGGAAAAGAATGAAACTGGATTACTTTAAAGACATTGTCTTTGATCTGCTCAATAATTCCGATGATATGGCAATCAAAGACATTCACACGAAAGACAAAGAAAATCTTTTTACAGTACTACTGATGAATGGAAGCCATTTTGAATTAGAGTGCCGCCAAATATGCTAATATACGAGGAACAAATGTTATGAAGATGAAAAATTTTGCAGCTATGCTTCTAAAAGACATTGAAAAATCAGGACTGCCTATTGCAGAAATCAAACGCATACAATCAGACAAAGGCTTGTTTGCAATAGAAACTTCTGACAATAGCGAGTTCCTGATTAAAATCGCAAAAAGGGATGCTAAGCGAGAAACATTTTTTTTGGAGATGGATGAAACAGAACGCAGACTACATGAGATTTATGAAAGATATGTCAGCAGTTGGGAATATGACAAAATTCTGATGAACAACGATTTCGACATAGACTGGCTTGCGGATATATTAGATATTAAAGATTACCGCAAGCTGGAAAATATTATCCTACAGTACAGCTCAAGGAATGACGAACTGCTTTTTACCTTGGGATTCAAATATGCCTGGTCTTTATTTATGGAATGTGCCAAAGGCAGCAATAGCGCAAATTTTACAAAGTTGAATTCCGAAACTGATTCTGCAAAACAATAACCTGAATTTTTCCACATATTAGACTGCAAAAAAGGGGCTAGGGGATTTCCCCTAATAAGTGCCAGGATTGCCACTGCCCATAAGGGCATGGCAATTCAAAGGCGTTGCTTGCTGGTATTGTGTATCAATTTTCCGCCTACTATCTGCATCCGACACTGCCTATTTTACCAGCCGAAAAAGAAATCTTTGGCAGATTTTCTCACCATTCCATTTCATCAAAATTACCCTATTTTAAATCCATATATGATTTTTCTGTAAAGAAAATAGAGCGGTTTCCCGCCCTATTCTCTCAACAATATAGTCCTTTTATCATCATACTTTTTCTCGAAAATCCGCCAATTTTTTCAGTAATTCATCAATTCTATCAGCATAATTTTCCCTTATTCTTCAGCAATCAGCGATGATAAGCTATCATTTCTTTTGGGCCGTTTCTATTGCTTCTTTTCCTGTCATATGCTCAACAGACAGTTCCATCATGCATAAAGCTTTCCATGTTCTTGCAATTTCCTGATTTCTGTTTTCTGCGCTGTCTGTTGGATGATATTTCATTGCCAGCCTTTCGATTGCTTCTCTGATTTCATTTTCATCCTCCAATATGCGTATTTTGCCAAATGCAATTACACTTTTAAAATGTGTTGTATATTTTTCTGGAAATATCTCGTCTTGGGCGATTACGCAAAAGGACGCTTTACTGCATTTCTTTATGGCGTCTATTTTGTGTCCCTCTTTTGCACTGTGAAAATAAATTTTGGAATTATTATAAACATAACTGATGGGAACAGCATATGGGTATTCATCATCACCCAGTAATGCCAATACCCCAGAAGTTTCTTTTTCAAGCAGTTCAACATTTTCCTGATTGCTTAAAATTTGCTTTTTTCTTCTCATTTCTCTAAACATATCTCTTTACCTCTTTTATCCTTTCATTGTTCACTGCTGCAATGCAAGCGTTTTCCTGGCGTTTCTGCATGCCTGACCAGTTGATAAATCCATAAATATCATTTACTAAAAACATGACAAAACAAATAACAACTGACAAATACGATATATCAGAAATTGTTGCCAACACCCATAGAATAATCAGTACAATATCATTTGCAGCATAACCGATTGCATAAAACGCACTCCTTCTGAAAGTCAGATAAACCGCAAGAAAGCTGGTTGTGACAGATATCGTGCTTGGTATTAGGTTTGCCGTATGAAAAGCCGCCAAAATGTAATAAAAAATAAGTGTAACAGCTGCTGTCAATATCATCATAAAAATAATCTCTTTTGCTTTTAATCTATTTACTTTTACTTCTGATTTATTTCCGTTATACGGATTTCTCAGCCATGAGACCAATGCAAAAACAGCCATGGGGGCAGTCATTCCCAAATAGGTTACCATCTCCCCATAATAGGCGAACGCAAAAGATATGCCCCCATATAAAATACTGAATATAACCATTAGAAACTGTCCGAACGGATTTCCCTTTGCAATAAAGATTAGCGCTGTTACACCAATGAAAGAAGCAGCAAGCGTTAAATAATTTTCTCTGTCAAACAAAAAAAATGATACGACAATCAGTGTCACTGAACTGCACCATAACAATATCTCTCCTTTTGTAAAATAATCAAATAATGATTTTCGTTCTTTTGTGTGCATATAATTACCTCCTAAAATAAAATAAGCACCCGACTACACATCTTCAATGACCTAACGATGTGTAACGAATGCTTTCGCTTCTCTACCCGGTGGCAGACTATTATTTACTTGATTCCAACAAATATAGCACAGTACAGCAAAGAAGTCAATCGTTTATCCAAATTCTAACAATCAGATTTCAAAGACCGGATTGCCCTTCCACCAAGCAAACAGTTTATGTGCGAAAAGGCAATCCGGCAGTTTTGTCCGTATCCATATATAAAATATTCGTCTGTTAAACCCTATCTCTTACCTGATTCAGAATCTCCAAAGCCACCTCCGCCTTGTCCATCCTTTCTAAACAAATCACATCCTCCCTGGTAATCAGGGTAACCACATTGGTGTCTGTGCCGAATCCGGCTCCTTCCACTTTCAGGTTATTGGCGGCAATCATATCCAGATTCTTTTTTTCCAGTTTAGCTTTGGAATTTTCCTCCAGATCCCGGGTTTCCATGGAAAATCCGCAGAGGAAGCTATGAATCTTTCCTTCTGACTTCATTCGGCCCAGTTCCGCCAGGATATCCCTGGTACGTTCCAGATTAATCTGAGCCTTGCCGTCTGATTTTTTAATTTTATCCTCCGCAACCTCTGAGGGCCGGTAATCCGCCACTGCGGCGGCTTTGATTATCACATCCATCCGGGGCGCCAGGCGAATGACTTCCTGGTACATTTCTTCAGCTGAGACTGTCTTTTTTACTTCCAGAAACATCGGCGCCTCCAGGGCGGTAACCCCTGTCACCAATGTAACCTCCGCGCCTCTTAACATTGCCATTTTTGCCAGGGCATAGCCCATTTTTCCTGTGGAATGGTTGGTAATGTAACGCACCGGATCGATGGCTTCTTGGGTGGCTCCTGCTGTGACCAGTATCTTTTTCCCTGCCAAATCCTTGGGAAAGGCAAGTTCTTTCAATACGTATTCCATCAGCGTATCTTCGGAAGGCAGTTTTCCTTCTCCGATATCTCCGTTGGCCAGCATTCCTGTGTCGGGAGGAATTATTTCATAACCGAAGCCTTCCAGCCTCCCCAGATTATCCTGAACAATGGGATTGCGGTACATATTGTGGTTCATGGCCGGCGCAATCAGAGTTTTGCAGGTGCATGCCATTACCGTTGTGGTCAGCATATCATCTGCAATTCCGTTTGCAATTTTGCCGATTACATTTGCTGTGGCCGGGGCAAGCAGAACCAAATCCGCCTGCTTTGCCAACGCCACATGCTCTACTGAAAATTCAAAATTCCGATCAAAGGTATCAATCAGGCATTTATTTCCGGTAAGGGTTTCAAAGGTGGTGGCAGTAATGAAATTCTTTGCATTCTCTGTCATCAGCACATGCACATTACAGTGGAGTTTTTTTAACATCCTTGCCACATTGGGCATTTTATAGGCGGCAATTCCGCCGGTCACGCCCAGTAAAACGGTTTTTCCCTGCAACATATGGGGAATCCTCCTTAAAAATATTCAGATTTTCCAATACTTCGGTTTCCTGCCCTGTAAAAACACGGTTATGGCTGTCAGGCGGAAATCTCCCCATGCTTTTCATAAGATGTGATTTTGGAAATCTTATTTTCCCCGTCTACGAATACCACGTTCGGCCGGTATTCTTTTGCTTCCTCCGGCGTCATCTGGGCATAGGCCATAATAATGATATGGTCGCCGGTCTGCACCTGGCGGGCCGCCGCTCCGTTCAGGCAGATCATGCCGCTGTCCGGCTCTCCTGCTATGGTATAAGTTTCAAAACGGTTTCCGTTTTCTATGTCTACAATCTGTACATTTTCATATTCCAGAATTCCTGCCGCCTCAAGAAGCTTAGGGTCTACGGTAATGCTGCCCACATAATGAAGCTCTGCCTGCTTCACTACGGCACGGTGGATTTTTCCTTTTAACATTTTTAAATACATGGCATATCTCCTTTTTCGTTCTCTGCTGCCTTATGTCTCAGGCGCATAACTAAAATTGTCAATCAGCCTTGTTTTTCCAATATAAACTGCCAGGGCTGCCAGAATGGGACCGTCTATCTTTTTCACCGGCTCTAAATTCTCAGCGTCTACAAGCTCCACATAGTCCACCCGGGCAAGGGGCTCTGTCCGGATTTGTTTCAGAATGGCCGCTTTGACTTTCTCTGCATCTTTTTCCCCGGCATGAAGCAGCTCTTCACCGACGGTCAGTGATTTGTGCAGAACCAATGCCGCTTTCCTCTCTTTTTCACTCAGATATGTGTTGCGGGAGCTCATGGCAAGCCCGTCCTGTTCCCGGACTATGGGACAGCCCACAATCGCAATATTAAAATTCAAGTCCCGCACCATCCGGCGGATCACCGCAAGCTGCTGCGCGTCCTTCTGTCCGAAATAGGCCCGGTCAGGCGTTACAATATTGAAAAGCTTTGACACCACTGTGCACACGCCACAAAAATGGGTGGGCCTTGTTTTTCCGCAAAGTCCCTTGGTCAGCCGGTCCATATCCACAAAGGTGCAGCTGTCCGGCGCATACATCTCCTCCGGCGTCGGATGAAAAATCACGTCTGCTCCTGCCGCTTCGCAGAGAGCCGCATCCCGGTCAATGTCTCTGGGATAAGTGGATAAATCTTCATTTGCGCCGAACTGGGTGGGATTTACAAAATCGCTGACTACCACCCGGCCGTTTTCGCTGACTGCTTTTTCAATCAGGCTTTTATGCCCTTCGTGAAGATAACCCATGGTGGGCACCAGGCCCACAGAATGGCCTTCTCCCCGCCACCATTTCACGATAGAGCGCAGTTCTTCTATAGTTGTTACAATCTGCATCGTATTCCTCCATTATATTCAGTACAGTTTTTCTATTACATCGTCATCTATTTTAAAAGTATGTTCCGGCGCCGGGAAAGTCCCCGCTTTCACTTCATCGCTGTAGTTCTGAAATGCCTCTTTCATCACTGAGCCCACTCCCCCGAACCGTTTGACAAATTTCGGTTTGAAATCGCCGAACATGGAGAGCATGTCCTGATATACAAGAACCTGTCCGTCGCAGTCTGCTCCGGCGCCGATTCCGATGGTGGGCACATGCAGCTTCTCCGTCACCAGTTTGGCCAGTTTGGCCGGTACGCATTCCAAAACCACTGCCACTGCCCCGGCTTCCTCCACAATTTGGGCGTCCTCCAGCAGTTTTCTGGCCGCCGCTTCTGACTTGCCCTGCACTTTAAAGCCGCCGAAGACATTCAAAGACTGAGGCGTCAGTCCCAGATGGGCAACCACCGGAATGGAAGCTGCTGTAATGGCTCTGATATGATCTGCAAATTCCCGGCCGCCTTCTAATTTCACGGCCTGGGCCCGGCCCTCCTTCATCAGCCGCCCGGCGTTTACCACGGCGTCATACACGGAAGTCTGATAGGACATAAACGGCATATCCGCCACCACCAGCGCCTGCTTCGCGCCCCGTGCCACCGCGCTGGTGTGGTGAATCATGTCCTCCATGGTCACTGACAGGGTATCTTCATACCCTAACATAACCATGCCCAGGGAATCTCCCACCAGAATCATATTAATGCCTGCTTCGTCAATTAATTTTGCCATGGAGTAGTCATAGGCGGTAAGCATTGTTACCTTTTCGCCCCGTTCCTTGGCTTCCCGTATTGTTACAACTGTGTTTTTCATAGTCATCCTCACTTGCTTTCTAATATTTGTTTCATGGTCTCATAACTGCGCTCCGGGTGCTTCTTCTCTGCAAGCTCCGTCACCACGGCTCCCACTGCCCGGTAAGCCAGTTCCCGCCGGGGCCTGTCCATATGCTCCAGATGTTTTCGGACTGTCTCCGTGTCATTGCGCTCAATGGGCCCGGTCAGCGCCTGCGCACACCCCCGGTATTCTGCTTTTTTGCCGGTACGGCCTGCATCTTCCTCTGAAACTGCTTCAAAGATGGATTTCACATTGTTTTCCACCAGAGGCTTCAGCAGTTCATAGGCGGACATTTCGGAAATTCCGGCTTCTTCCATCAGCTCCACCGCCATGGAAATAAGCCCCACCACCTGATTGCTTGCAATGCTTGTGGCCGCATGGTATTTGGCCTTTTTGGAAGTGGAAATCTCCGCAATCCGGTTGGGCAGCAGCCGAAAAAGCTCCTGCATCCTTGTCAATGCCGTCCGGCAGCCCTCTACCGCAAAGGCCGCGCCTGTTAAATTCTGATAAGCTGTGAATTTGCTGCTGAACGCGTAAATCGGATGGATCGAGCAGACATATGCGCCTGTCTCTTCCCAGTTTGAAAATATATCACTTGATAAAGAACCACTAAAGTGGCAGATGACTTTTCCTTTCACATTCTTCTCTGCAATGCAATCCCATACCTGAACGATTGCTCCGTCTGTGGTGGTAATAAAAAGGGTATCGCTTGCGCGTATCAGTGAATCCAGTGTTTCAAAATATTCTGTGCCTGTAAATTCCGCGGACTCTCTTCCGCTGCTTTCGGTTCTGCTGTAAAAACCTGTGACACATGCGCCGTGATCTTTCACATATTTTGCCAGGGTCGTTCCCACTTTTCCGGCGCCAATAATTCCTATCTGCATATCCGCCTCCATTTCCTGCGAAAGCCATAGTTCCGCACCTTAAATCTCAAATGGAAAGGCCGCTGTCCTTCAGGCCATGCGCCCGCTGCCGGACACGATGGCAGTTATCAAAGTGATACAGTTTCTTCCTGAATACCGTTCGTCATTAAATTAACACATATAGGGGATTTTTACAATAGGGAATGGGAGATTGGGTTGTATAAAATGAAGTGCAAATCATATTTCTTTTGCTTCCCTTAAATTCTTGTTGTAGACTTTAATTTGTGCTAAACTGTTATTGCCAAAATAAAAAACGAAATTTCACTATATACCAGGAATTGAGGAAAAATCATGGGAAAGACAATTATGTATGAGCAAATATATTCAGATTTACTGAATAAGATCCAGCGCGGCATATTTGCCCAGGGAGATAAACTTCCCTCTGAAAAAGAATTATCGGAAGAATATGGCGTAAGCCGCATTACAAGCAAACGGGCGCTGGATATACTGGCAGAAAATCAGTATATTACCCGCAGCAGGGGAAAAGGTTCCTTTGTCACCGGAAACCAGGGTGATATTTTGGCCCGGAATGTTTTTCCGGAAGAAGAAGCTATACTGAAAAAGCCGCTGATCGGCGTGGTTTTCGATACGTTCGGAAGCGATTTCGGAAGCGGGCTGCTGCGCAGCATTGAGTTAGAATGCCGGAAAAAAGGATACGACATGCTGTTTCGATGTTCTTACGGCAATATTGAGGAGGAAAACGAAGCAATCCGAAGGGCCCTCCAGCTTGGAGCAAAAGGATTAATTCTAATGTGCGCCCAGGGAGAAGTCTACAACAGCATGATTCTTCAGCTTGTTGTGGATAAGTTCCCGATGGTTCTCATTGACAGACAGATGAAAGGCATCCCCATTCCCTGTATAAAAACAGATAATTATTCCGCATCCAAAAAACTGACACAGATATTGATCTCACGGGGACATAAAAAAATATGTTTTGTATCCCACTCCTTCAATAATACCTCCACCATCCATGAACGTCACAATGGTTTTGTGGACGGCATTATGGAGCACGAAGATGTGAACGGAGTTTTTGACGCGATCAGATGCTACGATCCGGCGTCAGAAGATATGGTGCGGGAAAACATTCACTTTGACCCTTCCGAGATTATGAAGGTAATTCAAAAAAACGCCGACTGCTCCGCCTTTCTTATTGTAGAATTCCAGATGGGCGCTCTTTTTGGAAGGGCGCTGAAATCCATGAATCTGAAGAAAGAAATCGCAGTTTTTGACTGCCTGTCTGAAGCTTATATGGACGAATATGATTTTGTCTATGTAAAGCAGGACGAAAATTCCATGGGCATAAAGGCTGTGCAGACATTATGCGCCGTCATGGAAGGAAAAGCGGTGGAAGATGTTATAAATATTCCTTATGATGTCATAATAGATAAATCTCAAGATGCAAAATAGTACAAATAGAACAAATTCCCCACAAGTTGATATATAAATGATATGTACATATGATATAAAAAAGAAGCTGACTTATAGGCAAATTTACGAAACCGTCTATGAGCCGGCTTTTTCTATTGACATTTTTGCCCAATAATGATATATTTGCCATAACATCATAAAGCAATTCGCCAAAAAGATATAATGATATATTATTTCAACCTGGTATCTTTTTGATGCAATCCTGTGATTTCTATGGCGGCAGAAAGACACACCATTTGCAAAAAACAACATTGAAAAGGAATGTGCCGGCCTGAATCGCCTGAAATAAAAATAAAACAAGAAAAGAGGAAAAACTATGAAAAGAAAAATTGTTTCTGTATTAATGGCATCCGTAATGGCGGCAGCTCTGCTTACAGGCTGCGGCGGAAATTCAAACTCCCCTTCCGGTACCGATTCCCAGGGGAATGATGAAAAAGCCTCAGGCGAAGAAGCAGATTCCACAGGCGGCGAAACCGGCTCAGACGATGGACAGGTGCTGACCATTGTTTATAACGACTCCAACGACAACGGCGACAGCAGCCCTGTGTACCAGTGGATCACACAGACCTATGAGAACTGGGAGAAAAAAGACGAAGTGAAGCTTGACATTCAGGCCCTTGTGGCGACTGACAGTGATTATGTAACGAAAATACAGACGCTTGTACAGGACGATTCCACCTGCCCGGATCTGTTTCTTGAAGATACGTTCCAGTTAAACACAGACGTAGCTGCAGGCTATGTGGCAGACATCACAGACAAAGTAGCCGGCTGGGACGACTGGAACTCCTCAATCATTGACGCATTGAAGGAAGCGACGTCAGGCACAGACGGAAACACCTATGCAGTTCCCATCAGCACAGACGTGCGCGGACTGTGGTACAACAAAGACGTATTTGAAACTGCCGGCCTTGGCAGGGAATGGCAGCCGGAGAGCTGGCAGGATATCCTGGACGCATGCGCTGCCATCAAAGAAAAGTGCGCGGACGACGTAGTTCCCATCTGGTTTGCATGCAACAGCGGCGAGGCTGAGGCAACCAGTATGAATACCTTCCAGATGTTGCTGGCAGGCACCGGCGATTCTCTGTGCGACGACGCCACCGGCGTTTACAACTTAAGCAGCGACGGCGTCAAAGATTCTCTGGGCTTTATCAAAACATGCCTGGACGAAGGATATCTGGGAACCCTTTCTGAGATTCTTGACCCAAGTGATTATACCTATGCAAACCAGTATATGTCCACTGCAAAGCTTGTCATGTACCTGAACGGAAGCTGGGGCTTCAATGATTATCTTCAGGATTCCGGCTATCCAATGCAGGGCTACACCGACGACACATTGTCTGACGCCCTTGGATTTGCACAGATGCCCACCCAGGAAAAAGGCGGCTATGTGACAATGTCCGGCGGATGGAGCTGGGCAATCGCCAATAACTCTGACCAGAAAGACCTTTCCTTTGAATTCATCACCGAATTGATGAAATCTGACAATTATGTTGTCTACATTGACGGAACCGGAAACCTGGCTACAAGAAATGACATGATGAGCTATGACGAATACAGCAGCAGAATGTATATCGAAGAGGCAACTGCTATGTCTGAAAACGCTTTTTTCCGTCCTCATGATGAGAATTACTCCAAAGTTTCTTCCTATCTTACCCGGCGTCTATCATGCTGTATCAGTTTTTCGGACAGCACACAGTCGCATACGGCACATTGGCGGCATATTCCATTGCGTATGCCATGCCGTCAGTGATCCTCTATGTCATCACCCAGAAGTGGATGTCAAAGGGATTCGGTATGTCAGGCGCGGACAAAGGCTAGTGAAAGGAGATTTTATGATATGCAGCAGCTTAGCGATTTATTGTCTGTAACACCAGTTTACAACTATTATAAATAGTGCTCCTTTTGCTGAACAAGGTATTTCAAGGCCCTCATAAGGGCAGATGATTTTATTATACTTTCGCTCTTTTT
>NZ_JBQIOP010000077.1:0-11446 GCF_056822245.1 Petralouisia sp.
ACAGATCATTCGGAAAGATTAAATTCCACTATTGAGCAGAGGAAGACTTGCAAGATTAAATTCCATAGAGGGGTGGAATTTAAATTTGCAATTAAGTGAAATCAGGAATATCGTGAAAAAATATAGGCTTGGAGAAGGAGGAAGGTAATATGGCATACAACAAAATGTTTTATTGGAGTGACGATGATGAAGCTTATATTACGAATGTTCCGGCTCTTCCCGGCTGTATGGCAGATGGAGTTACCATTGAAGAATCTCTTGCCAATGCTGACAGTATGATTGAGGAATGGATAAGTTTTGCAAAAGAATTAGGCAGGGAAATTCCCAGGGAAGATTCAGACATGATGGAATCCACCAATCCCACCTCTTTGGATGTGGCGTCTTATATTCTTAATCAGATGGGAGCTGTCGATACATGGATGCTTCAGAAACTGGTGTATTACTGTCAGGCATGGTGTTTGGGAATTTATAAGACGGAATTCATAAATGATACCTTTAAGGATTATGTCGACGGCCCGGTCAATAAACGGTTGTTTGACACCCATAAGGGAAGAAGGATTGTAAGAAAGGAAGATTATCAATTGACCCATTCTTTCTCAGAATCTGAAAAGCGTCATATGGAACACGTCATGGGTACTTATGGGGAAGAAGATGGAGATACGCTTCGGCAGTATACCCATCAGGAAAGGCCCTGGAGAGAAGCAAGGGGAACGCTGAAAGATGGTGAAAGAGACAATAAAGACATTTCCAATGCCCTTATGATGGAATATTACCATAACTGATCATCCGCAAGGTTCTTCCAACACCCCCAAACAGCAGGACAATACTACTGAACTCAGGTGAATGAATTTGTGCACAACTCACAAAGATTCCCTGAGTTCTATTTTTATATTGACAAAAATGCCGAATGATATATAATTAGTTTAACAGATAAACTGTTTAACAATGAAACAATAAAAGAAGGAGAAGGTGGAGACTATGAAGTATGATTTTGACCGGATTGTAGACCGGAAGCAGACCAATGACATGAAGTGGCATGCAAAGGCTGTGGGTTCTTATCTGAACAGGGAGATTCCGGAGAATATGATTCCCATGTGGCTTGCAGACACAGAATTTCCCTGTGCACCGGTGATTGTGGAGGCGCTGAAAAAGCGGGTGGAACAAGAGATATTCGGGTATTGCGCGCCGATGGAAAGTTTTTACAGGGCGGTTTGTTACTGGCAGAAGCTGCGTTTTGACTGGGAGATAAAACCGGAGTGGATTACATATACGCCCACCGTAGTGGCAGGCATTAACATTGCGATCCGGGCGTTTACCAAAGAGGGGGACGGGGTGATTATTCAGCAGCCGGTGTACGATCCCTTTGCCACAATTGTGAAAAATGATAACCGCAAGGTTGTGAATAACGGACTGGTGATACGGGACGGACAGTTTGAGATGAATCTGGAGGAATTGGAAGAACTGGCTTCCAAACCGGAAAATACCATGATGATTTTGTGCAGCCCCCACAATCCCACCGGCCGGGTCTGGAAGAAAGAAGAGCTGATCAAGGCTGCTGACATCTGCCTGAAGCATCATGTGATGCTTGTATCCGACGAGATCCACGGAGATATTGTGTATGATGGGCATACCCATTATCCGCTGCTGAGCCTGGACGAGCGGTATGCCGAACATTTTATTCATCTGACTGCGCCGGGCAAAACCTTTAATGTGGCCGGACTGAAATCCAGCGTGTCTGTGATTCCCAACCGGGAACTGCGGGAAGCCTTTGTAAAAACCCAGACAGCCATGTCCCTGGATGTGAGAAATACGTTCGGCATTGAGAGCGTGATTGCAGCTTATACTCCGGAAGGCGCAGAGTGGGCCGATCAGGAAGTGGCTTATATGCAGGCGAATGTGGACTTTGTGGAGGAATACCTGAAAGAGCAGATGCCGGGAGTGACCATGATAAGGCCGGAGGGCACCTTCCTGTGCTGGCTTGACCTTTCCGGCCTGCATCTGGGAGATCAGGAATTGTTCCGAAGAATTGTATTGGATGCGGCGGTTATCTGCGTTCCGGGGCCCTGGTTCGGGCCTGGCGGAGAAGAGCATTTCCGCCTGAATGTGGGATGTCCCAGAAGCATTCTGACAGAAGCGTTAGAGCGGATGAAAAAGGAATTGTACAGATAAGGTTTGTTTGGATGGAGTAAAAGGAGAAAAGGTATGGAAGATCAAAAGAGTAAACTGTTAAGCAGAGGGGATTTATTTTCCATGGCGGTAGGCCAGATCATCGGGGTTGGCATTATGACCATGACGGGAATTGCAATTGGATTTACAGGAAGAAGCGTAAATATTGCCTACATTATCGCCGGAATTATTACGATTATCGGGGCAGTTCCGCAGATTTACATCGGGGGAACCGCGAACTTTGTAGGCGGGCAGTATTCCCAGATTGCAGTGTTAAGCGGAAAGAAAATGGCCGGCATTTATCTGTATATACAGTTGTTCAGCGCGCTGGCCATCAGTATGTACACATTGTCCTTTGCAGATTATTTTCTGTCTCTGGTGCCGGGAGTTCCTGCAAAACTGATTTGCACCATTGTGCTGACGGCCCTGTTCGGCATGCATCTGCTGGGGGTAAAACAGGCGGCCAGGCTGCAGAATATTCTGTGCGCGGTGCTTGCCGTTGCCATTGCCTCTTATATTGTATTGGGGGTTGGACATATTCAGCCGGATTATTTTACCAGCGGATTTATGACAGGAGGCCCGGGCGGCTTCGTACTGGCGGCTATTTATCTGACCTTTGCGGCAGGGGGCGCCCAGTATGTGGTAAATTACAGTTCCGCGGCAAAAAATCCCACCAAAGATATCCCCTTTGTCATCATTGCCTCCACTGGGGTTGTGGTATTGATTTATGCAGTGATGGCAACTGTTGCAGCAGGCGTGCTTCCGGTGGAGCAGGTGGCAAATCAGCCTCTGAGCGTGTCAGCGGAAGCTTTTATGCCCAAGGCGGTGTATACGTTTTTTGTAGTAGGCGGCGCAATGTTTGCTTTGCTGACCACATTGAATTTCAATATCGGCATGATTGTGTATCCGGTGCTGCGGGCCTGTGAGGACGGATGGCTTCCCAGGAAACTGGCAGTGAAAAATGAGAAATACGGTTCCGCCCATTATATTTTACTGGTCTTTTACCTGATTGGCACAGTGCCGATTCTGATTGGCCTGGATCTGAACACAGTGGCAAACAGCACGGTGATTTTATTTACGATTATCCGGGGCGTAATTGCATATTCTGCCATGCAGCTTCCGAAAAAACTGCCGGAGCTTTGGAACAAATCGTCCTTCTATGTATGCAATGGCAAGCTGAAGGCAGTCTGTATTTTTTCCATGGTTCTTGCAGCGCTGTCTGTGGTAGTGCTGCTGATTTCCACATCCACAGCGCAGATTATCGGGAATATTGCAATTCTGGCATTTTCCATTGTAGTGGCGCTTTTGGTCAATAAACGGGTGAAGCTGAATCCCAGTTTTACAGAAAATTCCCGGTAAAATTGCCGGTACATATTGACATTTTCCGTTCCTCCCGATACATTAGAAGATGAATTGACAAAATACAGGGATTACCCAGCTTCGGCCGGGCCGGGATAAAACCAATAAATGACAGAGAGGAAAGGAAACAGTATGACAATAACCTGGAGAGAAATACTCGTTTTTTTGATATTATTTGCGGCCAATTTAATTCAGGCAATCACCGGTTTTGCCGGAACCCTTCTGGGGATGCCGCCCACCATTCAGCTGATTGGGGTGGACGAGGCCAAATCAGTGCTCGCCATCCTTGACCAGCTTTCCTGCCTTTTGATTGTGCTGACGGGCTTTCGGCATATTAACTGGAAAGAATTCGGCAAAATGGCGGTTCTGATGGTAATTGGAATGTTTCTTGGAATGAAAATTTTTGAAGTGTTCCCGATTCAGCAGCTGTTGACGCTTTACGGCGTTATGATTCTGTGCATAGCTTTGTGGAAGCTTTTCGGGCAGAATTTTCTTAAACCGAATAAAAAAACCTTCGGTGCGGAAACGGCGGAAGAATCATCTGAAGCTGAATCTTTGCTGCATCTGGCAGGTATGCTGCTGGTCATCTTAGCGGCGGGCGTTGTCCATGGGATGTTTGTGTCCGGCGGTGCGCTTTTGGTGATTTACGCTTCCGGCGCTTTGAAAGAGAAAGAGGAATTCAGGGCCACCATGGCAATGCTGTGGGTAACCATCGGCTGTTATCTGACCGGCAATCAGATTCAGGCCGGGCATTTTAATTCTCATGTGATTTTTCTGTGCGCGGCAGGGGTGATTCCGTTGTTTGCGGGTATTTGGATTGGCACGAAGCTGGTAAAGAAAATCAAACAGGAGACGTTCTTAAAGCTCACCTATGTGCTGCTGATTATTTCCGGGGTTCTTGCAATTGTGTGATAGGTATACAATTTGTATGAAATTTCAGGAATAATTTCGTGAAATCAGACAAAATGACAAGAAAAACAAAAAAACTATTGACTTTATTTGCCATATTGTCTACAATAGGGACTACAAAATATATAAAGCGTGTTACTGTTAAATCAGGCATGAGTTCTCTTTAGAAGGGAATTCATGTCTTTTTTTGTTGGTTTTGCACTGCTTTGGCAGTGTTTCCGGCCGGGCCAGCGGAGTATTTACAGGCATGCCGCAAAGGAGGATGAGAATGTTTTCAATTTTTAAGAAAAAGGAAGAACTGGAGCTTGCTGCTGTGGCAGACGGGCGCTGCATTTCTCTGGAGGAGGTAAATGATCCTGTATTTTCAGGAAAAACACTGGGAGACGGGGTAGCGATTGTTCCGGAGGACAGCGTAATTACCGCGCCCTGCGACGGACAGCTGACCATGATAGCAGACACCCTTCATGCTTTTGGAATGACAAGGGAGGATGGCCTTGAGTTGATGGTGCATGTTGGAATAGACACGGTAAAACTCGGAGGAGAAGGCTTTGAGGCATTGGCTGCCCAGGGCAGTGAAGTGAAAAAGGGAGCGCCTGTGATTCGTTTTAATGAGGCGTTGATGAAGGAAAAAGGAATTGACATGACTACCATGCTGATTCTGCTGAATCCGGCCCAGTACCAGTTCACAACTCTGGCCCGGGGACAGCAGGTAAAAAAAGGAATGGACGCCGTCATTACGTGCAGGCAGCCATAATGTTCATGATTGGGGATTTTTCAGATGGAAGCCGTTAAGGTATATAACAACAGCGCTGTGTCAGCGGTAAAACCGGACGGCCGGGAGGTCATACTGACAGGTTCAGGAATTGGTTTTTCGAAAAGGCCCGGGGATACAATTGATGAGCGGAAAATAGAGAAAACTTATTATATTCAAAGTGAACTTCAGACAAAGTTTCTGCAGCTTTTGAAAGACGCCAGTCCGGACGCGGTGCGTGTGGCGGAGGATATTCTGGAACATGCCCGTGCTGGCGGCCTTGAGTTAAAAGACCAGCTTCTGCTGTCCCTGATTGACCATATCTGCTTTGCAATTGAGCGTTATGAACAGGGAATAGAACTGCCTTACCTGATGCTTGCTGAAACGAAGATGCTTTATCCCAGGGAATTTAAAATCGGGGAATGGGCAGTCCGGCAGATTGAATTCCGCTGCGGAGTCCGGCTGCCCTATTACGAGGCGGGGTATATCGCCCTGCAGCTTGCAAGCGCTTCCATGAGCCGGGAGATGACTTACAATACCCTGATGTTTACCAAGGGATGCATGGATATTATCCGGGATACTTATAGCGCAGAACTTGATCCGGACAGTATTGATACGGTGCGCCTGACCACACATTTAAAGTTTCTGGCACAGCGTATTTTCCAGCGGTTTCAGTGGACCGGCGACAATATGGAAAGCCTGCATGAAATGCTTCTGAAAAAGCACCGAAAAAATAAAGAGTGTATCAAACGTCTGAAGGAATATATTCAAAAGGAATTTGATTATAAGTTAAATTCCCAGGAAGAGGTGTATTTACTGGTACACTTAAGCAAGATTTTTTACGGAGAAAAAGAAGGTGATGTTTGACACTGCCTGAACTAAAAGGAGAGAGATTGTTATGAAGAAAAAAATAATGAATTCCATGGAGGCTTTTTCCAAAGCCATGGTACAGCCTTTGATGTACCTTTCTGTGGGGGGCCTGGTGTTGGCAATCGGGGCGCTTTTAACCAACAATACCATTCAGGGAGCCCTTCCGTTTTTGAGCTGGACGCCCATTCAGGTGTTGGGAAAACTGATGTATCAGAGCGTTATGACCATTATCAACAACTTAGGCGTTGTATTTGCTATAGGTATTCCGGCGGCTTTTGCCAAGAAGGATAAGCACCATGCAGGACTGGTTGGATTCATGTCCTATCTGATGTATTTAAAGACCTCCAATGTGCTTCTGGAGGTAACGGGGCAGATGGCCGAGCCCTCTGAGATGATCGGGCTGATTGGAACGGGCCAGGCGGAAATCCTGGGGATTCAGTGTGTGGATATGAGCGTATTCGGCGGAATTATCCTTGGATGTATTGTGGGATATGTGTTTAACCGTACTTCTCAGAAAAGCTTTAACGGCGCGGCGCAGATTTTTTCCGGTGTGCGTTTTACGTTTCTGATTATGATTTTTGTGTCAATTCTGTTCGGCGCGGCTGATAACGTAATCTGGCCCTGGGCCCAGAAAGGAATTGCCGCACTGGCAGGGGTGATTAAGAACAGCGGAACGTTCGGGCTGTTTCTGTATGGTTTCCTGGAGCGTTTTCTGGTTCCCACAGGACTCCATCACCTGGTTTACACGCCCTTCCAGTTCTCAGATTTGGGCGGCGTCCTGCAGGCGGGGGACAATACGGTGGTAGGCGCTTATGCCATCGCCATGACAGAGCTGAATATGCCTGTGGATAAGATGTCAGAAAGTATCTACTATATGGCAATCGGTTTTACAAAAATGTTCGGTTATATCGGGATCGGCGCTGCTTTTATTCATACCGCATACAAAGAGAACAAAAAGCGCGTGCGCTCTACCATGATCCCTCTGATTGTAACAGCCTGTCTTGCTTCCATTACCGAGCCCATTGACTTTATGTTTATCTTCTGCGCACCGGTGCTGTTCCTCATCCATGCAGTAATTGCCGGGTTATTCCTGGCGCTTTTAAAGGTGTTCGGGGTTACGGCTTTTTGCGGAGGAAATATTTTGTCCTCCTTTATTACAAACCTGGCGGCAGGTTCAGAAAAGACCAACTGGCCTATGATGTATGTGTTGGCTGCAATCCAGATTGTGCTTTATTTTACGGTGTTCAGCTTCCTGATTAAGAAGCTTGATTTAAAGACTCCGGGACGGGAAGCGGCAGCGTCGGAGGAGCCGGAGCAGGCAGCGTCAGCAGCAGCGTCGGGCGGCGGAGCTCTTACTGCAAATATCGCAAGTCTTGTGGCAGGACTTGGAGGAAAAGAGAATATCAATTCTACCGAAAATTGTTTCACAAGGCTGAGGGTTAATGTGAAAGATCCCTCTCTTTTGAAGGATGATCTGATCAACCAGGTGCCCAACAGCGGAATTGTGAAAAAAGATGATGATATTCAGATTATCATCGGGCTGAAAGTGGCGGAAGTGAGAACCGCGGTAGAGGATTATTTAAAGACACTGTAATTTTGGGAATTACATAGACGAAATGACAAAAACTAGGAGGAAGAAAGATGATTATCACTATTGTAGGAGGGGGAAGTACTTTTACCCCCGGAATTGTAAAGTCAATTGCACTGCGCAGGGAGGAGCTTGAGGTAGAAGAAATCCGTCTCTTTGATGTGGATAAGGAGCGTCAGGACAAGGTAGGCGCTTTGGTGAAATGGATTTTGGATGAAGATTTGAAATGCGGAATCAAGCTGACCGTGACCTATGACGCGAAAGAAGCCTATACGGATGCGGATTTTATTTTCTCACAGATGCGCGTGGGCAAATATGCCATGCGGGAGCTGGATGAAAAGATTCCTCTGAAGCATGGCTGTGTGGGCCAGGAAACCTGCGGCTGCGGCGGAATGGCATACGCTATGCGCACCATTTATCCCATGATGCAGGCCATTGATGACGCGGAAAAATATGCGAAGCCCACCCATTGGATACTGAATTATTCCAATCCGGCTTCCATTGTTTCAGAAGCCTGCCGGAAGCTGCGTCCCAATGCAAGAATTATCAATATCTGCGATATGCCCATTGCCATCATTGATGTGGTGGCTGCTGCCCTGGAAATTGATAAAAAAGATATTGTCTATGATTACTATGGACTGAATCATTTCGGATGGTTCACTTCGATTGAACACAAGGGCGAGGATGTAATGCCCAAACTGAAGGATTATATTATGAAGCACGAAATCCTGCTGCCCGAGGCATATCTGAAGAATTTTAAAGGCCTGATAGGAGCCGGGGAGAATGAGAACCGCCATGCAAAGGGAAGCTGGTACTATGTTTGGAAAGGTGTTTATGAGATTATGCAGAATTTCCCGGAGACGCTGCCAAACACCTATCTGAATTATTATCTGCAGCAGAAAGAATTTGTGGAGCATTCCGATGTGACTCACACCCGTGCCAATGAGGTAATGGAGACCCGTGAGAAAATGCTTTTCCAGGGAATTGACAAATATCTTTCCACCGGAGAAATTGACGAAAGCGTATTCTATGCAGGAAGCCACGGGGACTGGATTGCAGATCTGGCAATTGCATTAAAGAACGATACAAAAGCCCGCTTTTTGATTATCACTGAAAACAGGGGCGCAATCCCCAACATGCCCTTTGACGCTATGGTGGAAGTTCCCGCATACATCGGCAAAAATGGCCCGGAGGTAATTGCGCAGAACGAGATTCCCCTGTTTCAGCAAGGGCTGATGATGCAGCAGTTAAACTGCGAAAAACTTCTGGTAGAAGGCTGCATCGAAGGTTCTTATGAGAAAGTTTTAAAGGCTTTTACGCTGAATAAGACGGTGCCAAGCATGAAAGTGGCAAAAGAAGTTCTGGATGACCTGATCGAAGCAAACCGGGAATACTGGCCGGAGCTGAAATAAACGTCAGCCGCAGGATTGCAGCTGTTATGTAACAATATGTGCTATAAAAGCTGTCGCAGGAAGGCAACAAAAGGCAAATATGGAGCGATTTAAAAAAATTTCCAGATTTTGCTGCTTTTAGCCTTTCATGCGGCAGTTTTTGGTATATAATAATATTACTGACAATTTTAATTGGAGAAAGGAAAGTGAAGTTTCATGGAGAAATTGTATTATAACGGCGACATTATTACCATGCGAAAGGAAAACGACGCTCCCGAAGCAGTTCTTGTTTCTAAGGGACGGATTGCCTTTGTGGGCGACTTAAAGGAAGCAAAACAGCGCTGTACGGCAGAAACAGAACTGGTGGATTTGCAGGGAAAAACCCTGATGCCTTCTTTTATTGACGCCCATGGGCATATCACGATGCTGGCCCAGTACACGGCATTTGCAAACCTGGGAAAATGCACGGATTTTCAGCAGCTGGAAAAAACGCTTCTGGCATATCAGAAAGAAAAGGATATCCAGGACGGCGTTATGATAGCTTATGGCTATGACCACAATTTTCTGGCAGAACAAAAACATCCCACAAAGGCAGTTCTTGACCGGGTTTCCGCTGAAATTCCCATTTGCATCCTCCATACCTCAGGTCATATGTGCGTGGCGAACAGCGCGCTTTTGGAAGCCTGCGGCATTACAGAAGATACGCCTGATCCGGAAGGCGGGAAATTCGGCCGGGAGGAAAACGGAGAGCCCAACGGTTATATAGAAGAAGTTCCGGCTATGACAAAAGTTCTGATGTTTATGTTTTCCAGGGCAGCCGCAGACTTTGAAAAGCAGATGGAGCTGGCCCAGAACACTTATTTAAAATACGGAATCACAACGGTGCAGGACGGCGCAGTTAACCCGTCAGCGTTTCAAAAACTTGCGGCCGTTGCAGAGGCGGGAGGTTTTTGCCTGGATGTGATTGCTTATCTGATGGCGGATGAGGCAAATCAGACCGTGGAGGCTTATCCTGCCTATGAGAACCAATACTGCGGCCGTCTGAAAATCGGCGGTGAGAAGATTATTCTGGACGGTTCTCCCCAAGGCCGTTCAGCCTGGCTGTCAAAGCCCTATGAAGGAGAAGAGACTTACTGCGGATATCCGGCCTGCACCGACGGGCAGGTAAAGCAGTGGGTGGAAAATTCCATTAAAGCCAAACGGCAGTTATTGGCTCACTGTAATGGAGACGCGGCGTCTCAGCAGTATTTGGATGCATTTTCCCAGGCGGTATCGGACATGCCGGAAAAACTGGAGCAGGTACGTGCGCTTCGGCCGGTGATGATTCACTGCCAGACCGTTCGGGAGGAGCAGTTGGAGGAGATGTCCCGCCTTGGCATGATTCCCTCTATCTTTGTGGCCCATACCTGGTACTGGGGCGATGTGCACCTGAAAAATCTAGGTCCGGTGCGGGGCAGCCAAATCAGCCCTGTGAAATCGGCGCTTCAGTATGGACTTGTGTATAATTTCCATCAAGATCCTCCGGTGGTGGAGCCGGACATGCTTCACACCGTCTGGTGCGCAGTCAACCGGATTACCAGAACCGGACAGCCCATCGGCCAGGAGCAGTGCATCAGCGTGTTTGAGGCATTAAAGGGCATTACCATACACGGCGCCTACGCCTACCACGAAGAGGACAGGAAGGGAACTCTGGAGGCCGGCAAACTTGCGGATCTTGTGGTGCTTGACCGGAATCCTTTAAAAACAGATAAGATGCAGATTCGGGACATTCAGGTGTTGGAAACAGTGAAGGAGGGAAAGACCCTCTATCGAAAAGAGGAGTAAGTACAAAACAAGAAAGAGGAAACCCATGAAAGATATGAAAGAAGCAATCCGATTAATGGAAAATCTGTATTCAGTGGAACGGATGGTCTCAGCGATGGAAAAGGAGCCAAAGCACTACGGGACAGAAGAACTGCTCTATTCCAATGAAGTGCATACGCTGAAGGCAGTTGCCCAACAGGAGGGAATCACCCAGAAGGAGCTGACAGATAAAATGTTCCGTACCAAAGGCGCAACCTCCGTCATGATCAAAAAACTGGAAAAAAAGGGGTTAATTGCCAGAAGAGAAGATGAAAAAGACGCCAGGGTGCTTCGTCTGTATCTGACAGAACAGGGAAAGCGGGTGCATAAATGCCATTTGGAATATGATGAAAAGGTAATTGGAGCATGGATGGAGGAACTGAATTTTTCTCCGGAGGAGATTGAGGGAACAAATCAGGTTCTGGAGAAATATATCGGCTATGTGGAAAAGTGGATGGTGCAAAAACACAGGCTGACGGAGGAAAATTCTTAATCGGTACGGAATGGTAAGAACTATTTAAAAATAATTTTGTCCCTAAATAGACACATAAATGCAACACTTTGGTATAA
>NZ_JBQIOP010000078.1:0-9547 GCF_056822245.1 Petralouisia sp.
GAGCTTCCGCATTCCGCACTGAACACACTCTAGGATTAGGATGAGCATTCTTATCTTTCGATACACAGGAACTCCTGGCTTGCCCTTTGGCTAAGCAAACGCTTCAAGGGCGTCTTTTGGTGGAGACGAAATCCACTGCCTACGGAGACTTGGGAAGGAAGGCTTTCCTGACTTCCTAGAGCGTGTCTGAAAATTGCTTTCTGGCAGATGTGCGTCACAATTTGTGGGAGATTTGTGCCAAACGAAGGGCGCATAGCGGGCTATGTAACCTGAATTTGGCGCAAATATCACGCAAAGTGGGGCGTGCAGATGTCAGGAATGAATTTTCAAACACGCTCTAGTCGTAGTTGGCAGTTAGTTCGCCGTAACCTTGCCCTGTTTGTGTGTCAAAGGGCAAGCCTGGAATTCCGTCCGTATCCAAAGATATAAATTTCACCTAAGCATTCCCCTGTTTTCTACACCCTTAGCAATTTCCAGCCTCCCGCTCCATCATATCCCAGCACCCCCACAAATACATAATTCCCAGCGCCCTGTCATACAGCCCGTATCCCGGACGGCACTGCTCGCCCCAGATATGGCGTCCATGGTCGGGACGGATGTATCCCTCATACCCGCAGTCATGGTAAGCCCGCATAATCTCAAGGATTCCCACATCCCCGTCGCAGTCCCTGTGGGAGCTTTCCGTGAAATCCCCGTTGGGGAAATGCTTCACGTTGCGGATATGGGCAAAGGCAATCCGGTCGCAGTATGTCCGCACAATGTCCGGCACGTCGTTCTCAGGGTTTGCCCCCAGGGAACCGGAGCACAGGCACAGGCAGTTGTGATCGTCGTCCACCATGGACAGGAATTTCCCAATGGATTCCTTGTCCACCAACAGCCTCGGCAGGCCGAAAATGTCCCAGGGCGGGTCATCCTGGTGGATGGCCATTTTAATCCCCGTCTCATGGCAGGTGGGCATAATGGCTTCCAGGAAATATTTCAGGTTGTCCCAGAGCTTTTCTTTGGTGACCGGCCGGTAAGCTTCAAACAGTTCGTCCAGTTTGGCCATCCGCTCCGGCTCCCAGCCCGGGAAGGTCATCCCGTGGAGATTTTTCAGGATGTAGTCCGCCATCTCTTTGTAATCTTCCTGAATCTTGGCCTTTTCATAAAATAACGCGGTGGAGCCGTCCTCCATGGGGTGGAACAAATCTGTCCTGGTCCAGTCAAAAATGGGCATGAAATTGTAAGTCACCACCTTCACCCCGAATTTGGAAAGGTTGCGCAGGGTCTGTTTGTAGTTTTCAATGTATTTGTCCCGGGTGGGCAGGCCGATTTTAATGTCGTCATGGACATTGACGCTTTCCACCACATCCATGTGAAAGCCGTGGCCTTCAATCTGCTGCCGCATCTGTTCAATCTCTTCCACTTCCCAGACTTCCCCTGCCGCTTTGTTATGGAGCGCCCAGACCAGGCCGGTGACGCCGGGAATCTGTTTGATCATCTCCTGTGTGATGCTGTCGTTTCCTTCGCCGTACCAGCGAAATGTCATCTGCATATTTCTTCCTCCTTTTACTTTTTTTGTAAATTCAGTATACCAGAGACCAATCTATATTGCTTGGTAATTGCTGCTTGAAATATGGTAAATCTTGCTTTATAATGAAAGAGCCATTCAGAAAGCAGGTGTTGCCGATGTACAAAGAGGAATTTAATCCAAGCCAAATCATGATGGAACGCTACTATGAATTTCATCATACTTACAATGAAACTCCGCCTTTGGTGGAATTTCACCAACATCCTTTTTATGAAATTTTCTTTTTTTTATCTGGAAATGTAAATTATATTATTGAAGGCAGAAATTATAAGCTTCGTCCGGGAGATCTTCTGTTAACCGGCAATTCTGATATCCACCGGCCGGATATCCATCCGGGCAGATCCTACGAACGGATTGTAATCTGGCTTGCAGATGATTTTTTTGACTATCTGCAGGATTTTTACGATGAGGATTTTACCGCCTGCTTTACTGACGCCGCTTTGAAAGATTACCGCTTAATCCGCCCGGACAGTGAGAGCATTGCCCATTTAAAAAACCTATTTCTTCAGATGCAGCAGGCGAAGCACGGCCAGGAACGGGGCAGCAGAGCCCTTACCACCGCCTATCTGATTGAATTTCTGGTGTATGTCAGCCGGGCATATTACGACGCACCCGACTCTGTTCAAAAGGATGTTACAGAAAATGAAAAAATAAATCAGGTAATCACTTATATCAATGAACATATTACGGAAAATTTAAATTTAGATGCACTGGCTGTCAGATTTTTTACCAGTAAATACTATTTCAGCAGACAATTTAAGCAATTTACCGGATTATCCCTGTATCAGTATATTATGAAAAAAAGGCTGATTATCGCCCGTAATCTGCTGCGGGCAGGCAGTTCTGTGATGGATTCCTGCTTTCAGTGCGGATTTAACGACTATTCTAATTTTCTGAAAGCCTTTAAACGGGAATTCGGGCAGAATCCAGGCAGCTATTCCAAAACCGTTCATCCCGGCAAAACGATCGAAAAGGAGAACAACCATGGCATTTGACGGAATTGTAATCGCAAATTTAGTAAAAGAATTAAACGAAACAATCACAAACTCTAGAATCAGCAAGATTGCGCAGCCGGAACATGATGAACTGCTGCTGACCATCAAAGGCATGAACGGCCAGGTGCGTCTGGTATTGTCAGCCAGCGCCTCTCTTCCGCTGATTTACCTCACCAAAAACAACAAACCCAGCCCCTTAACCGCGCCCAATTTCTGTATGCTTCTGCGAAAACACATTGCAAATGGGAAAATCACCCGCATTTACCAGCCCCAGATGGAGCGGATCATCCATTTTGAAATTGAGCATCTCAACGAACTGGGCGATCTCTGCCGGAAACAGCTGATCGTGGAAATTATGGGAAAACACAGCAATATTATTTTCTGCGATGACGAAAACAAAATCATCGACAGCATCAAGCATGTATCCGCCCAGGTCAGCTCCCTGCGGGAAGTGCTGCCCGGAAGAACTTATTTCGTCCCGAACACCCAGGAAAAATCCAATCCCCTGACTGCAGACAAAGCCTCCTTCCAGACAGATGTTTTTGGCCAGTCCCTTCCGGTGCAGAAGGCAATCTACACCGCCTACACTGGAATCAGCCCGGTGATCGCCTCAGAACTGTGCTGCAGGGCTTCTGTGGGTGAAAAACAGCCAGCAGACACCCTGTCAAAAGACGAACAGCTTCGGCTCTGTCAACATTTTTCCCTTTTGATGGATGATGTGAACGAGGGCCGCTTCACCCCCAACATTGTCAGAAACGGCAAGGAGCCCATAGACTTTTCTTCAACAGAACTTACACAGTTTCCAGACTTTACCGCAGAATCCTGTGATTCCATCTCAGAAGTTCTGGAAACCTTTTACGCTGCCAAAAATGTTTACACCAGAATCCGGCAGAAATCGGTGGATCTGCGGAAAATCGTCACCACGATTCTGGATCGCAGCAGAAAAAAATACGACTTGCAGAAAAAACAGTTAAAAGATACTGAAAAACGGGAAAAATACAAGATATACGGGGAACTGATCCACACCTACGGCTACGGTCTAAAAGCAAATTCCAAAACCCTGGAAGCATTTAATTATTATACCAACGAGAACATTTCCATTCCTCTGGACCCTCAGTTAACGCCCCAGGAAAACGCCCTGAAGTATTTTAATAAATATAACAAACTAAAACGCACCTACGAAGCCCTGACGGATCTGATTGAGGAAACCCACGAAGAAATCATCCATCTGGAATCTATTTCCACCTCCCTGGACATCGCCGTGTCCGAGGATGATTTAACCCAGATCAAAGAAGAACTGATCCAGTACGGTTACATGAAAAAACGTCCGGCAGGCAAAAAAGAAAAAATCAAAAGCAAGCCGTTCCATTACCTCTCTTCCGACGGATACCATATGTACGTGGGAAAAAATAATTTTCAGAACGAGGAACTTACCTTTAAATTTGCCGTCGGAAACGACTGGTGGTTCCATGCCAAAGGCATTCCCGGTTCCCATGTGGTGGTGAAAACCAACGGAGACGAACTTCCCGACCGCACCTTTGAGGAAGCCGGACGTCTGGCCGCCTACTATTCCAAAGGCCGGGAAAATGAAAAAGTGGAAATCGACTATCTGGAAAAGAAAAACGTGAAAAAGCCCAACGGCAGCAAGCCCGGTTTTGTGATTTACTATACCAATTATTCACTGGTTGCCTCTCCGGATATCTCGGAGATTTCCCTTATCTCCGATTAGCCGGCGCCGCTCCCCATTGGAATTTTTTGCAAAAATCGGAAAGAACTGCATGTCTAATCCTGAATCTGCTGCATATACTAGGGATGTAACAATCGAGTTACAAACCATTCACTGTATGAATTTCATACAGCATGCAAAAGACAACAGGAGGTAACGATATGTCTAATTCATCTAACAAAGCGGTAGTACCGGAAGCAAAAAGTGCATTGGATAAGTTTAAATTTGAAGTTGCAAACGAAATTGGTGTACCTTTAAAAGACGGTTATAACGGAGATTTAACTTCCAGACAGAACGGCTCTGTCGGCGGTTATATGGTGAAGAAAATGATCGAAGCCCAGGAGAGACAGATGTCCGGCAAATAACATGCCAGACAGATAAGTTAAAAATAACAGCATGACAGAAAAACAGGAGATTCCGATACGGTATCTTCTGTTTTTCTGATTTTCCCGCCGCTACAGGTTCACCGTCTCCATCTGATGGTTCAGATATCTCTGTATCTGCTCCCGCAGACTCTCATGCCCCGGCGCTTCCAGCCTCCGATCCTCAGAAAGAAGCAGGGACGCCTCCTGGGAAGCCAGCTTCAGCAGATCTGCATTCTGGTAAATGTCCCCCAGACGAAATTCCAGGAGCCCGCTTTGCCGGATGCCGAAGAAATCTCCCGGCCCCCGCAGCTTCAAATCTTCTCCCGCAATATAAAAGCCGTCATTGGATTTATTTAAGATTTCCAGGCGTTTTTTTGCCTTGCCGGAATCCGTGGTATTAATCATAATACAGTATGACTGGCTTTCTCCCCTGCCCACCCGGCCCCGCAGCTGATGCAACTGAGCCAGTCCAAACCGCTGAGCGTCCTCAATCATCATCACTGTGGCATTGGGCACATTTACCCCTACTTCGATTACCGTGGTAGATACAAGAACCTGTATTTCATTGCGGGCAAATTGTTCCATAATCAGATTTTTCCGCCCGGATTTCATCTTGCCGTGTAAAGACTCCACCACAATTCCTTGCGGAAGCTGCTCTTTGAGTACGGCGGCATAATCTGTTACGTTTTCTGCTTCCAGTCCCTCGCTCTCCTCCACCAGCGGGCAGACCACATAAATCTGATGGCCAAGGGCCAACTGCCTGTTCAGAAAATCGTAAGAGGTTTTCCGGGACTCTTTTCCCACCACGCAGCTTTTTACCGGAAGCCTTCTGGCCGGAACCTCATCAATGACAGAAATGTCCAAATCCCCATAGAGGATAATGGCAAGGGTTCTGGGAATGGGCGTTGCGCTCATAACCAGCACATGGGGCTGGGCGCCTTTGAGAAACAAAGTTTCCCGCTGCTTTACCCCAAACCGGTGCTGTTCATCAGTAATCACCAGGGCAAGATTGTCATAAAGGGCCCTCTCCTGTATCAGCGCATGGGTTCCCACAATCATGGCATTGGGATAAAGCTGCATCCGTTCATAGGCCCTCCGCTTTTCCTTCTGGGTCAAAGAGCCGGTCAGCAGCACAACGGGAATCTGCATCCCCTGAGCCTCAAGCAGCTCTGTAAAAGTCTGGTAATGCTGCATGGCCAGTACTTCCGTAGGCGCCATCAATGCCGACTGATAGCCGGACTGGGCCGCGTCCAGCATGGACAAAAAAGCAATAATCGTCTTGCCGGAGCCCACATCCCCCTGCACCAGACGCTGCATCACCTTCCTGCCCCGCAGATCCTTCCGGATCTCCGATAAGGTACGCTTCTGGGCATTTGTCAATTGATAAGGAAGGCTTTGCATCACCTGATCTGCCCAGAGAGCCTGGGCCTCCCCGTCCAAAGGCAAAAAAGAAAACCCATTCAAAACTTCTTCCATCTGCTCCTTCTGCATGCCCGCCGACAGGATAAACTGGAAAAATTCATCAAAAATCAGACGTTTTCTGGCCTGCTCCAATGCCTCTTCACTTTCCGGAAAATGAATATTTTCCAAGGCAAAATTATATTCTGCCAGATGTAAACGGGCTCTGATATCCTCCGGCAGATAATCTCTGGACAAATCCAGTTCTTCCAGCGCTTTTTTTATGGTCTGGGAAAGTTTATTTTTCCCCAGACCGGCGGTGAGGGCATAACAGGGCCAGAGGCATTCCTGCATGGAATCATATTTTTCCGGCTGAAAAATCTGGGGCTGCTCCATATGAAGCAATTTCCCTTTCCGGGTGACTTTGCCCAGAAATACAAACCATTCTCCCGTTTTAAGGGTATTTTTCAGATAAGGCATCCGAAACCACACCAAATCTGCCTTTACCGCTCCCTCCTGCAAGACCAGAGAGGTGATCTGCATATTCCGGCCTGCCCGCACATAAGGCGCTTTATCCACCCTTGCTGCAATTGCTGCAGTCAGTTCTTCTGCTTCCTTCATAAGTTCCGGCAGTTCCTTCAAGGGCGTAATTGGCGGCAGCTTCTCATAATTTCTGGGATAATGAAGGAGTATATCACCAATGGTGTATACTCCAAGATTATGAAATAACTGTTCTGTTTTCGCTCCAATCCCTTTCAGCGCGCCGATCCCGGATGACTGCTCCATAAGGACTCTCCTTCCTGGACATAGGAACCCCGCCAAAAAGCCTGCAGATTCCTACGCTGAATTCCTACTCTACAGAAATAACGTAATAGTAAATAGGCTGTCCGCCGTAATGGACTTCCACTTCGCAGTCGGGGTAAGTCTCTTCTAACTCTGCGCCCAGCTGTTCTGCCGCCTGTTCCTTAATTTCTTCTCCGTAATAGATACTGATAATTGCAGAATCTTCATCCACTAACTGGGCAATCATCTCCCGGATGACCGTATCCATGTCTCTGCCTACCGACAGAATGGAGTTGTCTCCCATTCCCATATAATCTCCCTGTTTAATGGATTTATCTTCAATCAGCGTATCCCGGACAGCATAAGTTACCTGCCCTGTTTTAACACTGGTCAGCTCTTCTGTCATGCGGGCTGCATTTTCTTCAGCGCTGCTGTCAGGCATAAAATTAATCAATGCCGTAATTCCCTGAGGCACGGTTTTTGTAGGAATTACGAAAATATTCTTCTCTTCAATCAAAGATGCCGCCTGATTGGCTGCAAGGATAATATTCTTGTTGTTGGGAAGGATAAAAATATTGTCTGCATTCACTTCTTCAATGGCATTGAGCATGTCTTCCGTACTGGGATTCATTGTCTGGCCGCCGGCAATGATATAATCTACCCCCAACCCTTTGAATATTTCATTGATCCCTTCCCCGATGGAAACGGAAATAAATCCCATATCCTTCTTGGGCGCCTTGCTTGCCTCTGCCAAAGCTTCCTTTTCGGAACGCTTTCTCTCATCTGCCAGCTTCTGTTCTTCTGCGGCTTTCTGGGCGTCTTTAATTAATTTCTCCTGATGCTCTTCCCGCATATTGTCGATCTTTATCTTGCTCAAGGAACCATACTCCAATGCCCGCTGAATCGCCAGTCCCGGATCATTGGTATGTACGTGAACCTTGGTAATCTCATCGTCTGCAACCACCACAATAGAATCACCGATGGACTCTAAATAGGATTTGAACTCTGACTCTTCTTTTTCTTCCAACGGTCTGTTCAAAACGATGATAAATTCCGTACAATAACCGAATTTGATATCCTGTTCTGTCTCCTGGGAAATCTTCACCACACCGCTTCCGGCGCTTTCCGTTTCAATGGTGTAATCCACTTCTTTTCCCATCAGGGCGTCATATGCGCCCTTCAGTACAGTGACCAGTCCCTGTCCGCCGGAATCCACCACGCCTGCCTGCTTCAGCACAGGAAGCATATCCGGCGTCCGGCTTAAAACGTCGTCCGCTTCCTTAATCACTTCGTCAATAAATACCGTCAGGTCGTCTGTCTCGCCAATCAATTCCAGAGCCTTGTCCGCTCCGCCTTTGGCTACGGTGAGGATGGTTCCCTCTTTCGGCTTCATAACGGCCTTATATGCCGTTTCCACGGCTTTCTGAAGAGCGTCGCAGAGAATCACTGTATCAATCACTTCATATTTGCCGATTCCCTTGGTAAACCCACGGAATAACTGTGATAAAATAACGCCGGAATTCCCTCTCGCCCCACGCAAAGAACCGGAGGAAATGGCCTTTGCCAGAGAAGCCATATCCGGAGAATCTCCAAGTTTGCTGACTTCTGCCGCTGCCGACATAATCGTCATTGTCATGTTGGTGCCCGTATCCCCGTCCGGAACCGGAAATACATTCAGTTCATTAATCCATTCTTTCTTTGCTTCCAGATTCTTCGCCCCTGCCAGGAACATTTTCGCAAGCATCGGTGCATCTACTGTAGTTATCGCCACTTTTATTTCCTCCTTAATCAATCACTCTGACACCTTCCACGAAGATGTTGACTTTCTCGATCTCCATACCGGTAAATTCTTCCACCCGATACTTCACCGTGCTGATCAGGTTCTCAGAAACAGTAGAAATACTTACTCCATAAGAAACAATTACATGGAAATCCAATGTGATCTTATTATTATTCAGAGTAACGTTGATCCCATGGTTCAGATAATCACGCTTTAAAAGCTTTACCAGGCCGTCCTTCATATTCACAGCAGCCATGCCCACAATTCCGAAGCACTCTACTGCCACAGAACCTGCATAAATTGCAATCACATCTGTATCAATTAACACTTTCCCATATTGAGTGTCCACTTGTCCTTTCATAATTTAACCTCCAAAATCACTTATGGTTTATATTATAACCGCTTTTCTGGAAAAATGAAACATATATTTTCTCTTTTTACAAAAAATTCATTTTTCTCTTGCAATATATTCCTCTTTCTGTTAGAATAGCCTTGTTGTGAGTTCACAGTGTTTGTGGACTTAGTAAATTGCAAGGAGGTGCAATTATGGCAAAATGCAGTGTTTGCGGAAAAGGCGCTCATTTCGGTAAGAAGGTCAGCCATTCTCATAGAAGATCCAATAAGATGTGGAAGTCCAATATCAAATCTGTAAGATGTAAAGTGAATGGAGCTTCGAAGAAGATGTACGTTTGTACTTCTTGCTTAAGGAGCGGAAAAGTAGAAAGAGCATAGTAAACGGAAGCAGCGCATTGGAGGCAATGGCTGCTTCTTTTTTATCTCAATTACTATGAAAGCTAAAGCTTCCATAGTATGGATGGCCATGCGGCCCGTCGCACGGCAGGCTAAGCAAGATGGGGGTTTATTATAATCAGCAGCCTCCGCAGCAAAACAGATTATATCCCAACAACAGCAGAACAAAAATAATCAGGA
>NZ_JBQIOP010000079.1:0-8500 GCF_056822245.1 Petralouisia sp.
TAGTTCATCTTTGCAGCTAAAGAAATAAAAACTCTCGGCTTGCCCCTGTTTCATGCGCAGTGGTGCCAACGCGGGGCATGGGGGTTTACTATGAAAGCCCTTGGCTTCCATAGCATGGATGGCCATGCGGCCCGCCGGACGGCAGGCTGAGCATGATGGATGTTTACTATGAAAGCCCCTGGCTTCCATAGTATGGATGGCCATGCGGCCCGCCGGACGGCAGGTTAAGCATGATGGGGGGGCCTATACTTACGTGTTTTTGAAATCTCATAATTGGCGGGCTTTATATAGGAAAGATACCCATTGTTTTCGAGAAAAAGATAGTTCTCCTCACTTTCATACCCTGCATCAGCGGTTATATTTTTGTATTTGAATTTCAGTTTTTTTCTACATCTTTTAAAAATGGAATCAGGGTTGTTGTATCGGTAGGCTACTGGCCTATGGTAAGCCGGGTAATATATTCGGAATCCACCCCATGCTGGAGGTTATATGCCTTTCATGTAAGAGTAAAGCACAATCTTAAGTAACGTTCTTGGGAATGCTGAATTTATTCTTTCGTAAGTAGAATATAAGTCAGTCAAATCCAATGCCTCCACAAACTGACTGAGCAGCCGCACAGAATCATCTTCTGGAATAATGGTTTCAATATTTAGCGGAAGTTTTAATTGATATCCGCTCTGAGTTAGGCTATAATTTTTCTGTAAGCTAATGTGTTTTGTCATACATTAATTTTACACCAACCGCCGGATTCTTTCGAGGTCTGGAAGTTATTTTTTCATAGAAAAGGAGCTACGCACTAATTACTTAATGCGACAACCCCACAAGATATGCAGGAATCGGAGGTGGAAGGAAGCGCAGTGACATATATGAAAAGAACATGGGAGATATGGAGATGGCGTTGGCCAGGAGGCAGATGATAATGAACAAAAAGGAATATCATGTTTTTCAACTGCTATTTTTATTTGGGTTGTTCCAGGAGTTCATAGCTTGTATTGTAGTTTTTATGTACCTCATCTCATGCTTTTACAGGGTAGATGTGGGGATGGGGTGGATCAGTTTCCGAGAATAGCTCCCCCTTGGAACTACTCCCAGGACTCCATGCAGGAGCCAATGTATCCCCATTAGGGAGACCCCTGGCGAGGGTGTTCCAAAACAGAACCATGACAATATAATATGCTTAACTGGGCAGCCGAAGGACGGTTCCCCATCTGCTCCGAGTCTTGCGGAAGGGATGGGATATATGATGGTTACATACAATGATTTATTTACTTTTGTAATTATGCTATGTGCCGTTATTACCCTTGTTGGTAATTTCAAGCACAAAAAATAACCGCCCTGTCTCTGGTAAAGGTTAGGCGGTTATCTTTGTAACTTATTAACTTTGATTCGCCGGAGCAGATAGGTGTCGGCTATCTCTCGGCTGTCTTGTTAAGCATATTATATCTCACGCACATAAATTTTTCAACCCCGAAAATGAAACTGCCCCAGAGCTGTTATTTTTATACCCATTTTTAAGGAGGATGATACCATGAAGATTGAAAAGCTCCCATCCGGCTCCTACCGGATAAGAAAAATGTACAAAGGAAAGACCTACACCGTCATTTTTGACTATAAGCCTACCCAAAAAAGCAATTAAGGCCATGGCTTCATATTTTTCTACACGAAAAAAATCCCTGCATTGCCGAATTCCGTGAATTTCTCACAATATTCCAAACAATAACAAAGATTTTTTTCAGAGCTGTTAAGAGTGTTATTCACTTATTAAATACTCCTAACGCTTATTTTACCTCTTCTTTTCCCATCCGTCCATGCACTTTGAGGAAAATTTATCAAAAAATATTACTTTTTAATTCTATGTCCCAGTTTTCTTGCAGGAAGGTTTTTAACCGCTGGCACTGTTTTTCATTGCCCAGAACATAAAAGGCGCAATATCCTCTCTGCAAAGCCTCTTTCGCCTGTACGTTCTCGTTCAGCCCCAGCAAGGCCAGTCCCTTGTTGATAAAAAGCCTTGGAAACAGCCAAAACCGGTTGTTTTCCTTGCTCATTGCAATTCCCTGATCGCACACCTCCACTGTCTTTTCATATTGTTGTTTGTCCAGGTAAAGTCTGGAAAGCTGAAACAGCACCAGAAGATATTTCTGCACTTTTTCCGTCCGATCCATGATATGAGTGTCCATATAATGCTTGACGCCCTGGAGAATCTCTATGGCTTCTTCTTTTTGTCCCAGTTTTCTGTAATTACGGGCAATACTGATCAAAATCAGAATTTCATTATAGGTCAAAAGCCCTTTCAGAACCTCTTTCAGCCCGATCCCGTCCGGTTTTGTCATCTTAAGGGTTTCTTCCAGCTCTTTAAGCCCCTGCACCCAGTTTTTTTCCTCCATCTGCTTTAATATAATTCTGGTAAAGCGGCAATACTGGGAATTTAAAATATCTTCTTCTGCAATTGTATGCTCAAATCTGTCCACAAGCTCCGCTAAACCCTCACGTTCGTAATTTGTAATTTTCTGAACTATCTGACTGCAAAGCTCGGTCTGCTGCATCTCCTCTCTGCTGGAATACTGCAGAAATACATCCCTGCAGCCAAGTCTCTGGATAAACGCCTCTACCGTTTTCCGGTTGGGCATCCGTATTCCATTTTCAATCTTGGATAAATTGCCCACAGAACAGATTCCAAAACACAGTTCTTCCTGGGAATATCCCCGTTCTACCCTCATATCGTGAATGTAATTTCCAATTTCATACACTGCCATTTTTTATCACTCCTGGCTCCATTATAGGGTAATTTCTCACTCCTGTCTAAAAAATGCTCAAATCTCCGATTAAATTCTCTTTTTCTTGCCATTTGTTTTAATTGCCTATATAATAAGAATGACTACATTAAAGAAAGGATTTTCCCATGAAAAAATTTTGTTCCTTTTTATTATTCATGTGCTTTTCCATTGCCTTTCTTTCCGGCTGCACTGGACCCAAAAAAAATGCCGCCGATTCTATCAAGGCAATTTATGAACTGTATATACTGGGCGACACCAAGGGAATCACCTCCCTGGGCATGACAGAAGAAGATATCAACGCCGCCAAAGAAACTTATGACGCTTCCCTGAAAGAAACCATCCGGGCCAACTTTTCCGCCAGCGGCCAGGAAATCGAGGAAGATGTCTTAGAAGAGCTCTGCGAAGCCAGAAAAGCGGCTCTTGCCAAAATGAGCGCAACGGCAGAAGTTGTCTCAGAATCCGAAGGCAAGGCAACTGTGGTGGTTCACACCACATATTTTAATGAATTCAACCTGGATGAAGACGCCTATTACTCGGCCAGGGAAACAGCCCAGCAGAGCAATTTCCCCACAACGGAGGAACGGCAGGTTTTTCTGATGGATATTTACAGCAAAAATCTGATTGAAGCTTACCGGAATGTTACGCCTTCAGAAAAGACCATAGATATCACCGTTGACTGTGTGATTCAGAACAACACCTGGGTTCCGGCCAATATGTCCTCCTTCGGCTCCGACCTGGCTCTGGCCATTACCGGGCAGAAATAATGATATCCATGTGGCAGCGTGCAATTAATGATGCCATGGCCTGGCCATTACCGGGCAGAAATAATGATATCCTTCCGGAATCTGCACAGAACTCCCGCCGCTTATGCATATTACTACTGCGATATTTAACCGTCGGAGTAATATTTTCCGCCGAAACGGAATAAGATGTAAAAACTTTTGTGGGAGTGTAAAAATGTCTGAATTCCATCGAATGATTACGTATCTTTATTTATATGAACACGGAACCAAACGACACAATGTAGGATTTGCCAAAATTGAAAAACGGGGCGGCCAGTGCCTCGTGGAAATACATATGAAAAACACCGGGCACACTTCTTCACTGGCCCCGGTGTATTTCTATGCCACAAGCAGGGGCAGGCATCCCGGAATTTCACTGGGAACCATGAGCCTTCCCCGGGGCAGCGGAGATTTTAAGACAATTCTGAAAGGGGAGCCTCTGGCAGACAGCAGTTATACTTTGGACGACATAAGAGGGATTTTCATTCCGCTTTCTGAGGAAATCATGTTTGTCAGCCAGTGGGACGACAGTGAATTTATCCGGAAAAATTTTGTTGAACCAAAACAAGTACAGGAAACGACGAAACCTCAGATAGAAGAGAAGGAAGCTGCCCAAACGAATGCCAACGCTGCCATACCGCAGCAGGCCGGAAAATCAGCAGATTCCGGGCTGCAAAATACCAACAGCCCAGACGCATCTTTGCCGCAGCGGCACAATCATGCAAACGCTTCTTCCACACAGCGGCAGGGCTACGCAGATGCTTCTTCTACACAGCAGCAGAGCCACCAGGCAGATGCCTCCCTGCCACGGCAGAGTAACAGCGCAGAGGCTTCCTCACCACAGCAGAGTCACCATGCAGGCGTCCCCCCAGCACAGCAGAATAACAGCGCAAAGGCTTCCTCACTACAGCAGAACAACCGGCCAGGCGCTTCCCTGCCACAGCAAACTGGGGGAACAAACGCTGCATCTGAGCAGCATGGCAGCGCAGATACCGCTTTCGCGGGGCAGACTGTCTCTTCCACGCGGCACAATAGCGCAGCGGCTTCCTCACCGCAGCAGGCCGGCAAGACAGATATTTCCTCACCGCAGCAGGCCGGCAAGACAGATATTTCCTTACAGCAGCAGGCAAAGGAGCCAGCAGCTTCTTCCCAAACGAATGCTGCTTCTTCTCAAACAAATGCTGTTTCGCCTTCCCCGGATCTCAGCGCCGCAGAAGCCGTTCCCAACTTCAGAGAAAATGTTCAGAGCAGAAACGGGATACCCCTGCCATCCATCCCGAAGCTGGAGCCTTTGCCGGAAAACTGGAGCCTGAAATGGGAATTTATTATGGAGAATTATCCTGTAATGACTCCTTTTGCCGGAGATGAAAAGACTCTCTGTGTACGGTGGGAATTAAAGGATCTGCGCCTGCTGCCAAGGCAGTACTGGTATCTGGGCAACAACAGTTTCCTTCTTCACGGCTTCTTCAACTACCGCTATCTGATTCTCGGCATCACGGAAAAAGCCGGAAAGAAACGCTGGTTTATCGGAATTCCCGGAGTTTACCAGAATCCCGAGCGGGTGATGGCCACTTTATTCGGATTCCCGGAATTCCACAACGAGAAATCCGCACCGGTCAACACCGGAGAATTCGGCTACTGGTATCGCTATCTGAACGAATAGACGGCTCCTCTGACAGCAGAGCGTACAATTCATGGTCTCTCCATTTTCCATGAAGCATGACGCTCTGCTTTTTTATGCCCTCAAACTCAAAACCCAGGTTCAGCAAAAGTTTCCGGGATGCAGTATTTCCAGGCAGTACGCAGGCTTCGATCCGATGCAGCTTCAATTCTTCAAATACCACCTGAATTCCTCTTAAAATGCTTTCCCGGGCATACCCTCTGCCCCAGAATCTCCGGTCAAATTTATACCCCAGTTCACAGCATTGAAAAAATCCATATTTGATATTATGAAACGAAACTGTTCCAATAACCTGCTCCGGCCGCTCCCGTTCCTGCACCCAGAACCGGAGAGATTTCTGCTTTACCGCCAGGTTATATTCTCCCTGAAGCAGCATTTTCTGAAACTGTTCGGTGTAAAACTGGGGCGGCCGGTCTGTTTCGTATTGTTCAATCATTTCCCGGTTATCCAGATAAAACTGAAGAACTCTGGCGCAGGCCGTATCGTCCAGAATTTTCAACTCCAAACGTTCTGTCTGATATGTCATTTTCATTGTAACTTCTCCTGTTTTTTTATATAATAACATTGACAGAGATCAGATGTCCAGAAGGAGGATCTATGAATCAGGAAGAAAAATTTATGAAAGCCGCCATCCGGGAAGCAAAAAAAGCGGAAAAAATACAGGAGGTTCCCATTGGCTGTGTAATTGTATCTGACGGAAAAATCATTGCCCGGGGATATAACCGGAGAAATATTGACAAAAACACCCTGGCTCATGCAGAGCTTTCCGCCATTAAAAAAGCCAGTAAAAAGCTGGGCGACTGGCGTCTGGAAGGCTGCACCATGTATGTAACTCTGGAGCCCTGCCAGATGTGCGCCGGCGCCATTGTACAGGCACGGATGGACAAGGTTGTCATCGGAAGTATGAATCCCAAAGCCGGGTGCGCCGGTTCTGTGCTGAACCTTCTGCAGATTCAGGCCTTCAACCATCAGGTGGAACTGGAAACCGGCATCTTGGGGGAGGAATGCTCTTCCATGCTCAGCAATTTTTTTAAACATCTGCGTCAGCAAAAATCGGAGAAAAGCTCCCAGAACAGTTGACTTTTTTTGTGAAACAGGATATACTTAGGTATCCGAGCAGCTGGGGCGTTAGCGGTGCCCTGTACCAACAATCCGCTATAGTTGGAGTGATGCTTTGCCCCGGGTTTTTGCCTGTGGGGCTGCCTTTTATAAGTGGTGATGACGTCTGGGTCTTACGCAATGGAACTCTGTGAACCGTGTCAGGTTGGGAACAAAGCAGCACTAAGCAGAATCTTTCATGTGCCGTAAGGGCGCCTGGGCCGAGCTAACTGTAAAAGTAACGCCCATGGTCAGGATTCAAAGCAAAGCGCTCGGTTTTTGATATCCGCCATACTGAACACTTAAGGAGAATTTCATTGAAAAAATTACTGCATAAAACCAGGAACGCATTGTTTGACTCCTGTGATTTTTTAGAACTTCTGATGGCTGTCATTGTTCTGGCGGCCCTTCTGATTGCCTGCTTCTCTCTGGGCAGCTCTTTTATAGATTATTGGAATGACAGGTATTCCAGCGAAGCTTTTCTGACCTTTGTGGGTTATGTGTTTAATATCCTGATTGGCATTGAGTTTCTGAAAATGCTCTGTCAGCCCAGCGGAGATACTGTGTTGGAGGTTTTAATGTTTCTGGTGGCCCGTCATATGATACTGGATCACACTACCGTCATTGAAAATCTGATTACCATTATCAGCATTGGAATTCTGTTTGGCATCAAAAAATATATCAGTCTGCCCGCCGGAAAAGAAAATTACCGTATTTTTTCCAGTAATTCTGATTCTGAGGAATCCGAAACGGAACCCCCTCCCCAGAAAAACGAAGATTCCGGGCAGTCTCACAAATAATACGATATATCTTTACAGGGAATGGCTTCTCCATTCCCTGTAAAAATTTGGAAACACGCTCTGGCTCTTGACTTTTTTGCAGCCAGGGATTATATTTATATGGAAATCAATAATAATTACCATTATTTACAGGAGGAAAGACCATTGATGAAATACAGCCGCCAACGGGAGTGTATCAGGGAATTTCTTTCCGGCCGCCAGGATCATCCGACCGCCGAGACGGTTTATACAAATGTAAAAAAAGAGTTTCCAAACATCAGTCTGGGAACCGTATACCGCAACCTGTCACTGTTGACGGAGATTGGGGAAATTCAGAAAATTTCCACTGGTATCGGGCCGGATCGCTTTGACTGGAACGCAGACCCTCATTACCACGTATTCTGCAGGGAATGCGGCAGCGTTATGGATTTGAAACTGGAAAACATTAATCATATCAATATCCTGGCAGGCAATGAATTTGAAGGCCGGATTGACGGGCATATCACATATTTTCTTGGAACCTGCAAAGCCTGCCTGCAGAAAGAAGCAGACAGACAGAATCCCCAGGCAGAATACACTGCTGCCTGCATGGAGCATCAACTGCTCACAGAAAAAACACAAAATATCTCTTGACAGGCTTCACAAGATATGCTATCTTAATTTCAGTAACAATTACTGTTTTTACTTAGTCAATTAAAATTTAAAACACATAGAAAGGAAGAATTTATTATGAAAAAATTTGTATGTAATGTATGCGGTTATGTTTATGAAGGAGATGCAGCGCCTGAGAAATGTCCTCAGTGCAACGCTCCTGCTTCCAAGTTCACCGAGCAGTCCGGAGATTTGTCCTGGGCTTCTGAGCATGTAATTGGCGTAGCTCAGGGTGTTTCTGAAGATATCATCGAAGATTTAAGAGCAAACTTCAACGGAGAATGTACAGAAGTTGGTATGTATCTGGCTATGGCAAGAGTTGCTCACAGAGAAGGATATCCGGAAATCGGCCTGTACTGGGAGAAAGCTGCTTATGAAGAAGCAGAGCACGCTGCAAAATTCGCTGAGTTATTAGGTGAAGTTGTGACTGACAGCACCAAGAAGAATCTGGAGATGAGAGTAGAAGCTGAAAATGGCGCTACTGCTGGAAAAACTGACCTGGCTAAGAGAGCAAAGGCTGCTAACCTGGATGCAATCCATGATACTGTTCATGAAATGGCAAGGGATGAAGCAAGACATGGAAAAGCATTTGCAGGTCTGTTAAAGAGATACTTCGGCTAATCAGAAGTACTGAAAAATCACAATGTCATTAACTTAAGAAAAAGCAATACCGGATAGCTTTACACCCATCCAGGGGGTAAAGGACATCCGGTATTGTTCTGGAAAATTAATTCT